>JBEBXF010000368.1:0-3538 GCA_040391725.1 Eoetvoesiella caeni
CCACCGAAGTCGAAATGAAGGAAAAGAAAGCACGCGTCGAAGACGCGCTGCACGCCACCCGCGCTGCCGTTGAAGAAGGCATCGTTCCTGGCGGCGGCGTAGCGCTCATCCGCGCCAAGGCTGCCATTGCCAAGGTCAAGGGCGACAACATCGACCAGGAAGCCGGCATCAAGCTGGTTCTGCGCGCTGTCGAAGCCCCCCTGCGCACCATCGTTGCCAACGCCGGCGCCGAGCCCAGCGTTGTCGTGAACGAAGTCGCCAACGGCAAGGGCAACTACGGCTACAACGCCGCTACCGGCGAGTACGGCGACCTGGTCGAACAGGGCGTGCTGGATCCCACCAAGGTTACCCGCACCGCGCTGCAAAACGCGGCTTCGGTTGCCAGCCTGTTGCTCACGACGGAAGCCGCTGTGGCCGAAATCGTCGAAGACAAGCCGGCCGCCGGCGGCATGCCCGACATGGGCGGTATGGGTGGCATGGGCGGTATGGGCGGCTTCTAAGCCACCTTGCTTCGCCGATTGGCGCAGGCTCCGGCCTGGCGCCAGTCACCCAAGGTACGGCAAGCCCCCGCGGGCTTGAACAGCACCCCAAAAACAGGACTTCGGTCCCGTCTTTCGGGGTGTTTTTCATGGCGCGCCGATTTGCATATTTTTCGTGGCCCGTATTAATTTGTCATATTATTTCCGGAATGTTCCACGATAAATCACCATAGGGGGCCACGCATGAGCAGCGACAACCATCCAGCCATCGGCAGCGCCGAACAAGCACGCCAACTGCTCGAAACAGCCCCCATTTCCGTTGTCATCGTAACGGACGAAGGCCAGTATCTATACCGTAACCCGGCGCACAACGCCATCTACCGCTACGACGAAGCCCAGATGCCGCAACTCAGCCGGGACCTCTGGGTGGATCCCGAAGACCGCCGCCGCCTGCTGGATATTTTCCGCGAGACCGGCGAGCTCAAGGATGCCGAAGTGCAGCACCGCCGCCGCGACGGCACGACGTTCTGGGGCCTGTTGACCTACCAGCGCCTCACCTATGCGGGGCAGCCTGCCCTGGCGGGCTGGATCTACGACATCACCACCATCAAGATGGCCGAACAGGCCATGGACGAAGCCCGGCAGGCCGCCGAGCTGGCCAACAAGACCAAATCCGAATTCCTGGCCAATATGAGCCATGAATTGCGCACGCCATTGAACGCCATCATCGGCTACGCGCAAATCCTGCAGGAAGACGCCGAAGATGACGGACAGGACCAGTATGTGTCGGACCTGAACAAGATAGAAAGCGCGGGCAAGCACTTGCTGAGCCTGATCAACGGCATTCTCGACCTGTCCAAAATCGAAGCCGGACGCATGGAGGTGTTTCTCGAGCCGGTGGAAATCGCCCGCCTGGCCGACGAAGTGCGCACCCTGACCGAACCCCTGGCCGCCACCAACGACAACGTGGTCGAGATCATCGTCGAGGGCGATATCGGCACCATCGAAACCGACTTCACCAAGCTCAAGCAATCATTGCTGAACCTGGTCAGCAATGCCTGCAAGTTCACCAAGAACGGCCGCGTGACACTGAGCATTGCGATGGCGTCCGACGAAGAAACCCCATCCCTGGTCATTCGCGTCAAGGACACCGGCATCGGCATGACGCCCGAGCAGCAGGCCAAGCTGTTCCAGCCATTCACGCAGGCCGACTCTTCGACCACCCGGCAATACGGCGGCACCGGCCTGGGCCTGGCGATTACCCGCAGGCTGTGCGAACTACTGGGCGGCACGGTGGACATATCCTCCACGCCGGGTGAAGGCAGCTGCTTCACCATCGTCCTGCCCCTGCGCCAGCCCATACCCGCCGCCAAGACCAACCACCCCACGCCGCACGGCCCTTCCGGCGCCACCACCCTGCTGCTTATCGATGACGATCCGCATGTGCATGAAGTCATGGGCGCCATGCTGGCACGCGAAGGCTATCGGGTCGAGCATGTTTCATCGGGCCTGAATGCGCTCGAAACCGTCCGGAACCTGAATCCCGCCGCCATTTTGCTGGACGTGATGATGCCGCAGGTGGACGGTTGGGCGGTGCTGGCCGCGCTGAGGAAAGACTCGGCGCTATCGGTCATCCCCGTCATCATCGTCTCGATGCTGGACGACCGTCCGCTGGGCCTTTCCCTGGGCGCCGTCGAGTTCCTGACCAAGCCGATAGACCGGAAAGTCCTGACGGAAACGGTAAAGCGCCATGCCGGCCCGGCCCACAGCCATAAAACCGGGGCCGGCGGTTCGTGACACCGGATCGGAAAACATCGTCCACCCCAAAAGCAGGATTGCGATCCAGCCTTTTGGGGTGTTTTTCATGGCTTTTCTTAATTCTGTCATGATTTTTCTGTAGCGTTCGAGGCTTTGGCCGGCGCAACGGCCAACCGGCCCAAGGTCGGCAACACAAGGAGAAAACGATGCTCGCCGCATTGGTGCCGGCCATGACAGGCCTGGGACTGTTTTTTTGTGGAGTCCGCTTCGTGGCGACCAACCTGGCGCTGGTGGCCGGCGCTTCGGCGCGGCGCCTGTTCCGGCGCGCGCTGGGCTCGAACTGGCTCGCCGCGCTCAGCGGCATACTCAGCGGCTTGCTGACCCAAAGCACCAATGCCGTCGCACTGATCGTCGTCAGCTTCGCCAGGGCCGGCATCGTCGAAGGCAAGCGCGCCCCGCTCGTGCCGACCTGGTCGCACGTCGGCGCATCGGCGCTGGTGTTCCTGGTTGCGCTCGACACCAAATTCGTGGTCGCCTATATGCTCATGCTGAGCGGTGTGGCGCTTTATTTCGACTTCCGCCTCAGCGACCGGATGCGCTACGGCATCATGGCGCTGCTGGGCGCAGGCATGCTGTTGCTGGGGCTCGTCATACTGAAGGCCGGCAGCGCCCCGCTGGAAGAAATGCTGCGCGGGTTCGGCCTGCTGGGGCCGGACAGCGCCGCGATGGGCACGCTGCTCATCGGCGTGGCGCTGGCCGTGGCGACGCAGTCCTCGACCGTGGCCGGGGCCATCGCCGTAGCGCTGGTCGGCGCGGGGGTCTTCGGCCTGGACACCGCGCTGCTGCTGTTGCTGGGCGCCAATGGCGGCTCGGGGCTCAACTACATGTTCCTGGCGCGGGAAGGCGAGGCGACCGGCCGCCACATTCTGTTCTTCCAGGCTGCGCAAAAACTGGCCGGCACCGCGATCCTGCTGTTGCCCTTCGCCATCTCCCACGACGCGTTGAACCGATGGCTGCTGGCCATGCCCGCCGACGACGCCCATCGGCTGGCGGTGGCCTTCCTGCTCATGCAGATTGCGGGATCGCTGGTCTGCACCCTGGCCCTCGACCCCCTGTCGCAAGCGCTGCACCGCCTGGTGCCGCCCCGCCACGAAGACGAGCTGGCCAAGCCGGCGTTTCTGGTGGAAGAAGCCCTGGACGATTGCGAGTTGGCGCTCGATCTGGCCGAGCAGGAAAGCCATCGCCTGCTGCAGCGCCTGCCCATGATGCTGGAACGGATTCGGGAGGGCGGCGATAAAACG
>JBEBXF010000369.1:0-3517 GCA_040391725.1 Eoetvoesiella caeni
AGCCGGCGCCGGATATGGCGCGGTGGCTTCGTTGAGCCGCACAAGACCGCCCAGCAGTTTCAGCAAGGCGCTTTGAAACGCCGCGTCGCTTGCCGCGGCCGAGGCCGGGACGTGGGGCTGCGCGTGCGCGCGCGGCCGCTTGAAGTCGGGCATTCCAGCCTGCTTGAGCCGTGGCTCGATTTCGAGCTTGATGACGTCGTGGTCGCGCGAGCCGCCGAACAGTCCGAAGCTTTTGCGCAGCTCGGCGCGGCTGGGGGAGTGGGGCCCGGGCACCCATTGGTGGAACAGCTTCCAGCAGGATCGCAGCCGGCGCATGCCGACGCGCAGCTGATGCACATATTCGACGTGGGCGTGTTTGCTGGCGGTTTCCGTGTCGACGCCCGCGGCGTAGGCGGTATTTTGGATGATTTGCGCCAGGCATTCGTTGGCGCATACCTGGTACGCCTGCTCGACGCCGGCTTTGCTGTCAAGCGCGATGTGGCGGGCTTTGCGGGCGCTGCATAATTGGTCGGCCAGCGGCTTGCGCACGCCGCTGCCCGGCGTTTGGTCGTTGATGCCCGCCAGCGCGTCCCCGCGTTCGGCTTTGCTGCGCACGTCCAGAATCAGCCCGTATTGTTGCAGCCATTGTTCGCCGATTTCGAACAGGGCTTCGACGTTGCCCGACAGCAGTTCGAATTCGATTTCACTGATGGGCAGTTCGAGCTCGCCCGCGATAATAGCGCCCTGGTCATAGGCGATTTCGACGACGGCGCTGGGCAGTTCCAGTTTCAGGGCGAGGCGGGTGACCTGTGTTTCGTAGCGCAGCGCCAGCGGGTTTTTCAGCCGGCTCAGAACCTGTTGAAAAGGGGTGCCGCCGTACAGCTGGACGTCCAGCGCGGGCCCGGGCCGCGGATGGTTGATTTCCAGGCGCGACAAGGCGTCGGCGCCGGGAGCCTTGACGGTTTGCACCCAGCGCCGGCCTTCCTTGCGCAGGCGCAGGGCGACATTTGCCTGGGCCAGTTCCCGCGTGGCGGTGTCGTAATACTGCGCATGCAGCGCAATGCGCCTGGCTTTAGCGGCGCGCAATGCTTTTTCGATGGCCGTACGGGCCTTGGCCGGCACATGGAGTTTAAGCTCGCGTTCAAGCATTGTGATGTCAGCCCGTAATGAGTCATGGCGCATCTTAGCGCAATCATGACCGGATTGCGTGTGATTCCGGTCAAAAATATCCCTGAATATTTTTCATAAACCTGCAATAAAACAAAAGCTTAAGAATCCCCTGCGGCTTCCCGGCTGAGCGCGGCGGGCGATGCTAGCGCGCTTTCGCGGCACGGCTGCGCCGTTCGGGCGACAATGTGCGGATATTCGCATTGGCCACGCGGTAAAATGAGCCAACTTTTATCGAGACTATAGTCATGAGCAACTCTTTGGCAGCCAGCGCTGCAAGTACGGAAACCTTCGATATTTCGCCCGTGCCCGAAATCGTCGCCGAATTGCGCGCCGGGCGCATGGTCATCCTGGTCGACGAGGAAGACCGCGAAAACGAGGGCGACCTGGTCATGGCGGCCGAGTTCGTAACCCCCGACGCCATCAATTTCATGGTGACGCACGCGCGCGGCCTGGTGTGCCTTACGCTTACCGAGGAACGCTGCCGCCAACTGCAGTTGCCGCTCATGGCCAGCCGCAACGGCGCGCGTTTCGGCACCAATTTCACCATGTCCATCGAGGCGGCCGAAGGCGTGGAAACCGGTATTTCGGCCGCCGACCGCGCGCGCACCATCCAGGTTGCCGTGGCGCGCGATGCCAAACCCGCCGACATCGTCCAGCCGGGCCATATTTTCCCGGTGCAGGCGGTGAAGGGCGGCGTTCTGGTTCGCGCGGGCCATACCGAAGCGGGCTGCGATTTCACCGCGCTGGCGGGGCTGACCCCCGCCGCCGTCATCTGCGAGATCCTCAAGCCGGACGGCACCATGGCGCGCCTGCCCGACCTCAAAATCTTCGCGCGCGAACATGGCTTGAAAATCGGCACGATTTCCGACCTCATCCAGTACCGCAGCGAACACGAATCCATGGTCGAGCGCGTCGCCGAACGCACCATGCAAACGCCTTGGGGCGAATTCCGGGCCGTGGCCTACCGCGACCTGGCTTCGGGCGCACCGCATTTGGCGCTGGCCCACGGCGCCATCACTCCCGACACCGAGACTCTGGTGCGTGTGCACGAACCGGCCACCATGCTCGATATTCTGTCGGCCGACGCCACCGCGCACAGCTGGACCGTTTCCAGCGCGCTCAAGGCCATTGCGGCCGCGCCTTCGGGAGTTCTGGTCCTGCTCAATTGCCAGGGCACGGCCGATCTCCTGTTCGAGCAGTTCGCCGCCTGGGCGCGGCCCAGCGAACAGCCGCCGTCGGGCGGCGAAAGCCGTTTCGACCTTCGCACTTACGGCATCGGGGCGCAGATCATGCGCGACCTGAACGTCGGCCGGGCCCGCCTGTTGGCGCGGCCGCGAAAAATGCCCAGCATGACGGGCTTTTCCCTGAACATAACGGGTTACGATAGTTACCATTCGCCCAACCCAAAAAAGGAAACGACTATGAACCCTTATACCCTTGTCCCCGACCTCAACGGTGAAGGCTTGCACA
Source organism: Eoetvoesiella caeni (assembly GCA_040391725.1). GTDB lineage: Bacteria > Pseudomonadota > Gammaproteobacteria > Burkholderiales > Burkholderiaceae_B > Eoetvoesia > Eoetvoesia caeni_A. Next base: position 2,620 of record JBEBXF010000369.1, read on the forward strand.
TCGGGATCGTGCGTTCCCGTTTCAACGAAGAAATCGGCCTGGCCGAACTCGATGCCTGCCTGGCCGAGCTGGCCGAGCTGGGCGTCGACGAACGCGACGTCATGGTCGTCACCGTTCCGGGCGCCCTGGAAATGGGCGTCACCCTGGCGCAAATGGCCGAAACCTTCGAGTTCGACGCGCTCATCGCGCTGGGCGCCGTCATTCGCGGCGAAACCTATCATTTCGAGCTGGTCAGCAACGAAAGCGCCGCGGCCATCAGCCGCGTGTCCCTGGAAACCGGCATTCCCGTGGCCAATGGCGTGCTTACCACCGATACCGACGAGCAGGCGGAAACGCGCGCCGAAGGCAAGGGCCGCGACTGCGCCCGCGCCGCCGTCGAAATGGCCAACCTGGTCGCCGCGCTCGAACCCGAGTCCGACGAAGACGATGACGAAGACGACGAAGATTACGAGGACGACGATCTTGACGAAGAGTAAGACGCAGGGGGCGGCCGTATCGCGCCCCAATCCTCGCAGCGCGCGCCGGCGCGCGCGCGAATTCGCCTTGCAGGGTGTTTATGCCTGGCTGTTGCGGGGCGATGAAGGCCTGCAGGAGGCCGGCGCCATCGATGCCCACATCCGCGACGACGAAGAGTTCCCCGAAGCCGACGCCAACTGGTTCAAGACCCTGCTGCACGGCGTGCTGAAAGAAGCGCCGGGCTTGCGCGAGCGCTTCGTTCCCTACATCGATCGGCCGCTGGCCGAGCTGTCCCCCATCGAGCACGGCATTTTGCTCATCGGCAGCTACGAGCTCATCCATCATCTGGAAGTGCCTTATAAGGTGGCCATCAACGAGGCGGTCGAACTGGCCAAGTCGTTCGGCGGCACCGACGGCTTCAAGTTCGTCAATGGCGTGCTCG
>JBEBXF010000370.1:0-3516 GCA_040391725.1 Eoetvoesiella caeni
CGGCGACGACGTCTGGGAAAGCCGGGTCGTGGCCGCTTTTCACCGCCTGGATCGAGCCCAGGAACGCCTGGCCGCGAATCCGTCCGAACGCTTCAACGAATGGGAAGACCGCAACCGCGAATACCACCAGGCCCTGATCAGCGGCTGCCAATCGTCGTGGGTTCACCATTTTCTGGGCATCCTCAATCAGCAGGCCGAGCGCTACCGCCGGCTCACGGTCACCCGCCAGCCCATTCCGCGCGACCTGCATGCCGAACACCAGGCCATACTGGATGCCACGCTGAATCGCGACGCCGACCACGCCTGTCGGGTGCTGGCGGAGCACATAAGCCTTACCTACGAGGCAATCAAGCAACTGCCGGCGACGCTGTTCGACGCGTGAAGGCCGGCAGCCTTTGCGTTTACTTCACGTATTTCCAGCGGCCGTCCTTGACCTCGATCAGCACGCGCCCACGCTTGTCCAGCCCGATGTGATCGGTCGCGCTCATGTTGTAGACGCCGTTGACGCCAACCAGCTCGTGCGTTCGCTCCAGTTGATCGCGCAGCGCTACCCGGAACGCCTCGGTGCCGGGCTTCGCCACTTTCAGCGCGGCGGGAATCGCATTCTGAAGCAATAGCCAGGCATCCCAGGTCGAGCCCGCGAACGTGGATCTCGAGTCCGGGCCATACATTTTTTCGTAGGCGCTGTTGAAGCTTACACCCACCTTCTTGCTGGGCATGCTGTCGGGCAACTGGTCGGCAACCAGGACGGGACCGACGGGAATCAGAGCGCCTTCCACGTTCTTTCCGCCCACGCGCAGGAAGGCCTTGCTGGTGACGCCATGGGACTGATAGATTTCTCCGGTATAGCCCTTCTGGCGCAACTCGGCTTGCGGCAGAGCGGCGGGCGCGCCGGATGCGCCAATGAACACCACGTCGGGCTTGGCGGCGATCAGCTTGATCACCTGGCCCGTGACGCTGGTGTCGGGACGATGGTAGCGCTCGTCGGCGACGACCTTGATGCCTGCCTCTTTGGCCGCCTTCTGCAATTCGGTGTAGGCGGTTTCGCCCCAGCTATCGGCAAAGCCGATGTACCCGACGGTCTTAGCCTTGCGCTCGGCCATGTCCTCGACGATGCGCCTCACCATCAGGCCCGCATCCTGCACCGACTGGAACACCCAGTGGCGCTTGTCTTCCGGGGGCAGATACGGGCAGATGATGATGAGCGGCGTCTTGGTTTCATTCACTACCAGCGTCATGGCCGCCGCATTGGGATTGGTATTGGGCCCGATGATGGCGTCGACCTTGTCCTCCGAAATCAGCTTGCGCGTGTCCTTGACCGCCACGGTGGGATCCGTGGCATCGTCCATGAAGATGTAGTTGACTTTCTCCTTCCCGATGGTGGCCGGCATCAATGCCACGGCACGTTTGATGTCCGTGCCGAGCGCCGCCGCCGGGCCGGTGGCCGATGCCACCACGCCTATATTGATGTCGGCCCGCGCCGTCTGCACAACAACGAAAGCCAATGCTGCCGCAATCAGTTTGCCTTTGATGATCATTGTCTGTCTCCGTATGTTTATTGAATATGCAAGGGATGAAACGAAACCTGGGCGGCATGCCGCCCCACTTCTTACCCACCTCCCGGGTTTATTGTCCTAGCGGATTCCCCTGCAACGTGGCGAATCCGGCTATCCACTCGGGAATCGCCTGGTAATAATCGGAATGGACACGATAGCAGTCATTGGTGGCGGCCTGCATCGCGGCATTGGCAGCCACCCAGGTCTTGACCTCGTGGGCCGAACCGCCCGCCTCCTGGCTGACCTGGGCGTCCACCCAGCCGTCCAGTTCCTCCAGCCTGCGCCGCTTGAGCGTCTCGAGAAACTCGCCATCCCAATCGGGGTTGATCGGATGCAGAGCGGAAGCTCCCGTAGCGAACTGGCGGGCCGCATCGAACGTTCTTTGCTGCCTGGTTGCCCTGTCGGCCGCGGAAAGGTTGCGCCCTCCCCCGGTCAATCGTTCCCGGATCTCCGGGCTGGCATCGGCAAGCGTCGGCGCCGGGGGATTATGCGAAAGCCCCCCGGAACCCAGGAAGAGCACCCGCTTGCCCAACGAAGCGGCGTATTGCCCCACGGCGCGGCCCAATAGTCGCGCGCGCTTGAAGGAAGGCATGGGCTCGGCCAGGCAATTGATGAAAATCGGCACGACGGGGTAGCGATCCAGGGCTCCCGTCAGTAATTGCAGCGGCTGCGCAAACCCGTGGTCGACCTGCATCCGGTACGAAATCGCGCAGTCCACGCCGGCCGCCTGAACCGCCGTCACGCACTGGAGGGCCAGCTCCGAGGGCACGTTCAATGCCCCGCTCAGCCAGCCGTAGTCGCCGATGGACTGCGCTTGCGCGCCGATGCAGAACGACGGCATCAAGTCGTAAAAAAAGCCGTTGTAATGATCGGGCGCGAATAAAAAAATCAATTCCGGATCGAAACGCTCGAGGTCGGCCCTGAGCACGTCCACCGCGTCGCGGGCCGAACGCACCACCCCATCGTCGGGATCGACCCAACCCATCAGCGGACTATGCGAAAGACATTGAAGCTTCATCAAGCTCATGCTGGAACTCCATTCTTCAGCGACAGCGCGACTGCCAGCTTCTGGGTGGTGGCATCGATCTGCTGCGACTTGCACATGGCGCACACAAAACGATCCGGACGCAAAAAAACGATGTTGGATGAATGATTGCCGAACCACTCCTTCAATTGGCCGCCGATGTCGCCCACCACCCGCACCTCTCCGGTCTGGCGCGCGGTCTCGTAGTCGAACTGGGTATCGGGCCACGCGGAAATCAGCGTCGCGCCCAAACTGCGCCAAAGCGCAAGCGTGGCGTCGGACATCCAGTAGCTGGGATCCGCGCCCCAGCAAATGATGGCAAACGAATCGCCGAGCACTTCGTCCAGCAGCGTCGTCGCTTCACCCGGCCCGGCCTTGACGCGCGGCTGGATGAACATGCGGCCCACCGGCGAATGCAGATCGACGCCGTCGGCGTACACCAGGGCGCCATGCAGATAGCGGGGCATGGGCTTGAACCGCATTTCGACAAAATAGCGCTTGACCGGTGGTATATAGTTCAACAACCACGAAAACCCATCTCGAAGTCTCACCAACAATGGGTTGGTCACCGACAGTATCCGGCCGACCAACTGCGACAAGGCAATCATGGCTCGCGCATGCTCGCGCCGTTCGTCGTCGTAGGTATCGAGCAAAGCCTCGTCAGCCACACCCTTCACCACCAGGGCCAGCTTCCATGCAAGATTCGTGGCATCACGCATACCACTGTTGTACCCCTGGCCTTGCCATACCGGCATGATGTGTGCGGCGTCGCCTGCTATCAAGACTCTTTTTTCACGAAAACGAGCTGCCAGACGCGCACTGTGGGTGTACACGCGTGCCCGGATAATATCCACACGGTCCGGATCGGGCAGAACCTTGCCCAACATTTTCCGCAATATCTCAGGTTCCACTACATCGTCTTTAGCCTCGCCCTCA
>JBEBXF010000371.1:0-3505 GCA_040391725.1 Eoetvoesiella caeni
AAGCCGGTTACAAGTTCGGCCGCTGGCTGGATCTGGCTTTTTATCAGAAGATCCTGAATTCGCCGACGCATCCGACTGAAGACTGACCAGCCTCGCCGCCGGGCGAATTGCCGATGGCGTTTCAAATGTAAGCAGATGCCGCCAAGTTGATCCGGTTCAGGATGTCAGCGTATCATGAGCACGACGCTGGATCACCGAAAAAGGAAACGCTGCGGCCTTCCCTTGCTTGCCGCGCTTTCCATACCCAAGCCCCTCAGCAACAGGAAGCTTTCTATGGTCTGCCTGCATTGCACTTCAAGCGCGGCCGCCGTTCACGGCGGTATTTCGGAGAATTGCTCATGAGCCACTTCGTCGATCGCCTCAAGTATTTCTCGACCTCCAGGCCTCAGTTTTCCGAAGGCCATGGCATGACGATCCAGGAAGACCGCAAATGGGAAGACGCCTACCGCAAGCGCTGGCAGCACGACAAAATCGTGCGCTCCACCCACGGCGTCAACTGCACCGGATCCTGTTCCTGGAAAATCTACGTCAAAAGCGGGATCGTCACCTGGGAAACGCAGCAGACCGACTATCCCCGCACCCGCCCCGACATGCCCAATCACGAACCTCGCGGCTGTTCGCGCGGCGCTTCGTATTCCTGGTACCTGTACAGCGCCAATCGCCTCAAATACCCGCTGGTGCGCAGCGCGCTGCTGCGGCTATGGCGCGAAAAGCGCCGCACGCTTTCCCCGGTGGACGCCTGGGCCACCATTGTCGGCGACGCTCAGGCGCGGGCCTCGTACACCCAGCGCCGTGGCCTGGGCGGTTTCGTGCGCTCCGACTGGAACGAAGTCAACGAGCTCATTGCCGCGGCCAATATCCACACCATCCAGCGCCACGGTCCTGATCGCGTCGTCGGCTTCTCGCCCATTCCGGCGATGTCCATGATCTCCTACGCTGCGGGCAGCCGCTATTTGTCTCTTATCGGCGGCGTCAACCTCAGCTTCTACGACTGGTACTGCGACCTGCCGCCGGCGTCGCCGCAAACCTGGGGCGAGCAGACCGACGTGCCCGAATCGGCCGACTGGTACAACTCCACCTTCATCATGATGTGGGGCTCGAACGTTCCGCAAACCCGCACGCCCGATGCGCACTTCATGACTGAAGCGCGCTATCGCGGCACCAAGGTCGTTTCCATCTTCCCGGATTACGCCGAGGGCGCCAAGTTCGGCGATCTATGGCTGCACCCCAAGCAAGGCACCGACGCCGCGCTCGGCCTGGCCATGGGCCATGTCGTACTGAAGGAATTCCACGTTCCAGGCAAGTGCGATTACTTCATGGACTACTGCCGCCGGTTTACCGACATGCCCATGCTGGTGCGCGTGGTCAAGCAGGGCGAGCACTACGCTCCCGAACGCCTGCTGCGCGCGGACGAATTCGAGGATGCGCTCGGCCAGGAAAACAACGCCGCATGGAAAACCGTCGTATTCGATGAATCCAGCGGCAAACCTGTGGCGCCCGTGGGCTCCATCGGATTCCGCTGGGGCCAGAAGGAAGGCGGCGACGCACGTAAATGGAACCTCAAGCAGGAAGACGCCCAGGGCAACCCCATCCGCCCCTTGCTGTCGCTGGTAAACAGCCACGACGCCGTCATCGACGTCGCCTTCCCGTATTTCGGCAACGTGGAGCAAACCCACTTCACGCACACCGGCCACGCCAGCGTATTGCCGCGCCGCATAGGCGTGCGCAAGGTGGCGACGCGCAACGGCGAGACGCTGGTCGCCACCGTATACGACCTGTTCATCGCCAACTATGGGGTGGATCAAGGCCTTGGCGGCCCCAACGTCGCCGCCAGCTTCGACGACGACGTACCCTACACGCCCGCCTGGCAAGAACGGATCACCGGCGTCAACCGCCACGAGGCCATCGCAGTGGCGCGCGAGTTCGCCGACAACGCCCTCAAGACCGAAGGCAAGTCCATGGTCATCGTGGGCGCGGGCCTGAACCATTGGTTCAACATGGACATGAGCTACCGCGCCATCATCAACTTGCTCGTCATGTGCGGCTGCGTCGGCAAGTCGGGCGGCGGCTGGTCGCACTACGTGGGCCAGGAAAAACTGCGGCCGCAAACAGGCTGGCTGCCCCTGGCCTTCGCCACCGACTGGCACCGCCCGCCGCGCTTCATGAACAGCACGTCGTTCTTCTATGCCCATACCGGCCAGTGGCGCTACGAGACCATGAAAGTATCCTCGCTGCTGTCGCCGCTGGCCGGAAGCCCGCAGTACGCCGACAGCCCCATCGACTACAACGTCCGGGCGGAGCGCATGGGCTGGCTGCCGTCGGCGCCGCAGCTCAAGACCAATCCGCTGGAGCTTGGCCGGGCCGCCGCCGGCAAGGACGCCGCGCAATTCATCGCTGCGGGGCTCAAGGACGGCTCGATCGAAATGTCCTGTACCGACCCCGACGCCCCCGAAAATCACCCCAGGAATATGTTCGTGTGGCGCTCCAACCTGCTGGGCTCGTCCGGCAAGGGCCACGAATACTTCCTCAAGCACCTGCTCGGCGCCGAGCACGGCGTTCAGGGCAAAGACCTGGGCGCCAGTGCGCAGGGCCTGCCGCGCGAAGTGAAGTGGCGCGATCCCGCCCCCCAGGGCAAGCTCGACTTGCTGGTCACGCTGGACTTCCGCATGTCGACCACTTGTCTGTATTCCGACATCGTGCTGCCCACCGCCACCTGGTATGAAAAGGACGACATGAATACGTCCGACATGCATCCCTTCATTCATCCGTTGTCGGCCGCCGTCGATCCCGCCTGGCAATCGAAAAGCGACTGGGAAATCTACAAGGGCATTGCCGAAGCGTTTTCCCGGCTGGCCGAGGGCCGCCTGGGGGTCGAGCGCGACATCGTGCTGTCGCCGCTGCAGCACGACAGCCAGGGCGAAATCGCCCAGGGCGATGCCGCCGACTGGGGCAAGGGCCAGTGCGAACCAATACCGGGCAAAACCATGGCCAGCGTTGCCGTCGTGGAACGGGACTACCCCAACACCTACAAGAAGTTCACCTCGGTGGGGCCGCTGCTGGATTCGCTGGGCAATGGCGGCAAGGGCATCAACTGGGACACCACCGAGGAAATCGAGTTCCTTCGCAATTTGAACCGCAGCGTCGCGCAGGAAGGCGTGTCGCAGGGACGCCCGCAAATCCTCACCGCCCTGGACGCGGCCGAAGTCGTGCTTTCGCTGGCCCCCGAAACCAACGGCTCGGTCGCCGTCAAGGCATGGCAGGCTGTTTCAGAACGCACCGGCCTTGATCACGCCCATCTGGCCCGCGCCCGTGAAGACGAAAAAATCCGCTTCCGCGACATACAGGCCCAGCCGCGCAAGATCATTACCTCGCCCACCTGGAGCGGCATCGAGTCGGAGCACGTTTCCTACAACGCCGGATACGTGAACGTGCACGAGCTCGTGCCGTGGCGCACGCTTTCGGGGCGCCAGCAGCTGTACCAGGACCATCTCTGGATGCGCGAATT
>JBEBXF010000372.1:0-3503 GCA_040391725.1 Eoetvoesiella caeni
TGGTGACGCCCGTGCCGCCCACCGCGCCCGACACCATGGTCGCCACGCCGTCGCCGACGAAGGCGCGACCCAGGTAGACGTCGAGATTGCGGCCGGTCATGGCGCTGACCGCCTTGATGTGCCCCAGGTTCTCGGCCACCAGGATGATGGCCACCGGAACGATGACGCTGATGGCGTGGGTTTCGAATACCGGGCTGGTAAAGTGCGGCAGGCCCAGCCAGGCCGCGGCGGCTACGCCGCTGAAGTCGATGGGCTTGCCCAGGCCCAGGCCATTGGTGAACACCGCGTAAATCACGCAGGCCAGCAACAGCCCCACCAGGATCAGCAGGCGCTGAACCGTGCCGCGGGTATACACCGCAATGGCGCCCACGCACAACACCGTCATCAGTGCCATCAAGGCCTCGAAGGTGGAACCGCCCATGGCGCCCTTGGCGGCGATGGGCGCCAGGTTCAGCCCGATGACGGCGACGATGGCGCCGGTCACGACGGGCGGCATCCAGCGGTCTATCCATTCCGCCGCGCCTCCCGTGCGCACATTGACCAGCCACACCAGCAAGCCGATTACCGTATAGACCAGGCCGCAAACGATGATCGCGCCCAGGGCCACGCCGATATTGGCATTGGGGCCCGCCCCCGCATACCCCGTCACGGCGATGACGCCGCCGATGAACGCGAAGCTGGATCCCAGATAGCTGGGAACCCGGCCCCCCACGAACACAAAGAAGATCAGGGTGCCCACCCCCGACATGAGGATGGCGAGATTGGGGTCGAACCCCATGAGCAACGGAGCGAGAATCGTGGAGCCGAACATGGCCACGACGTGCTGGGCGCCCATGGCGATGTTCTGCGGCCAGGACAGCCTTTCATCGGGCTGCACGACGACGGCCTGCGCCCCGCCCTGCACCTGGCGCCACCGGGGAAAATAGGAATTTGACATTGCGATGCCTTATTGTTCAATGATTATCGAGGGTGTCGGCGGCGGAGCCGGGAGCCCGGACGGTTTTTACCGCTCACGCTTCCAGTATGCCGGCGACGGCGAAAGTGTAAGGTCGGCGACATCCCGCCGCAAGGTTTATATTGCGCATTCCGGATTCCGCCCGCGCTCCCGAGTACACTTCACGCCATGAAAAAGAATTCGCCGATCGCCGCCTGTCCCTGCGGCGGCCTTCCCGCCGGAGCCTCCTTTGCGGACTGCTGCGAACCCTATATGACCGGCCGGCGGCCGGCCCCCACCGCCGAAGCGCTGATGCGCTCGCGCTATACCGCCTTTACCCTGGGCGACGAACCCTACCTGCTGGCAAGCTGGCATGCGTCGACCCGGCCGCGGCGGTTGGAACTGGATCCGCCCGGGCAACCCCATGGCGCCCGCTGGCTGGGGCTTGCCGTGCATCGTCGCGAGCAAACCGGGCCGGATCGCGCCGTGGTCGAATTCACCGCCCGCTGGCGCGAAGCCGGCAAGGCGCGGCGCATGACGGAAGCCAGCCGTTTCGTGCGCGAAGACGGCCGCTGGTTCTACCTGGACGGCGACATGAAGTCAGACTGACGGCGCGCGCGGCTTGCGCTTGCGGCGCACTGCGAAATAATCGTAGACGCGGTTCGGCACGCAGCGCAGCAGCCTGGCCACCCAGGCCATCTGCCACGGGATGACCTTGTATGAAACCCCGCGGTCTATGGCCTGCACGGCTTGCTCGGCAAAAGCTTCGACAGGCATCAGGAACGGCATTTTGTAGGGGTTTTGCGCCGTCATGGGGGTGCGGACGAAGCCCGGTGCAAGCGTGACCACCTTGACCCCCGAGGGGCGCAATTCCACCCGCAGGCTTTCGCAATAATTGCGCACGGCCGCCTTGGAAGCGCTATAGGCGCCGGCGCCCGGCAAACCCCGCACGGCCGCCACGCTGGATACGCCCACCAGGGTGCCGCGCCCCTGCTGCTTCATGGAAGCCACGAAAGGCTCGAAGGTCGCGACCGTGGCGTTCAGATTGGTGGCCATGATGGCTTCGAACACACGAAAATCGTCCAGTTCTTCGGTAAGGGTGCCGGCGCTGATGCCGGCGCTGGCCACCACCACATCGACCGGCCCGCCCGCGAGAAAATCACGGGCCGCCGAATGCAAGGCAGTTCTGTCGCGCACGTCCAGCGCATAGATGTCGTGCGTGCCCGGCAACGCGGCCCGCAATGCCTCGAGCCTGTCGGGATTGCGCCCCACCAGGCCCAGGCGCGCCCCGCGCCGCGCATAAACCAAAGCGAGCGCGGCGCCTATGCCGCTGCTCGCTCCGGTAATGAACACGCGGCTCATGCGCATTCAGGCTGGGTCAATGCCGCAGCGATTCATGCAGCGCTTGCAGCGGATACACCTTGAGGCCGCCGCCCTGGCGGATGTACTGCAGCCCCTCGACCGCCGCCCGCGCCCCGGCGATGGTGGTGAAGAACGTAACGCGCTCGGCCAGCGACACGATGCGGATGGTGCGCGAATCGGCAATGGCATTGCGCCGTTCTTCAACGGTATTGATGACCAGCGCGATTTCCTTGTTCTTGACCATGTCGACGATATGCGGACGGCCCTCGGTGACCTTGTTGACTACCTGCACGGCCAGGCCGGCCTGCTCGATGGCGGCCGCCGTGCCGCGCGTGGCGACGATGGTGAAGCCAAGATCGATGAGGCCGCGGGCGACTTCGACCGCCCTGGGCTTGTCTTGCGCGCGCACGCTGATGAACGCCACGCCCGACGACGGCAGCCGCACCCCGGCCGCCAGCTGCGATTTGACGAAGGCTTCGCCGAAGCTTTCGCCCACGCCCATGACTTCGCCCGTGGATTTCATTTCGGGGCCCAGTATGGTGTCCACGCCCGGGAACTTGACGAACGGGAATACGGCTTCCTTGACCGAGAAATACGGAGGAATAATTTCGCGCGTGACGCCTTGCTCGGCCAGGTTGCGGCCGGTCATGACCCTGGCCGCCAGCTTGGCCAGCTGCAGCCCGGTCGCCTTGGAGACGAAGGGCACCGTGCGCGATGCGCGGGGGTTCACTTCGAGCACGTAGACGTCGCCGTCCTGCACCGCGAACTGGACGTTCATGAGGCCCTTGACGTTGAGCGCCCTGGCCATGAGGGCCGTCTGCCGCTTGATTTCCGCAATGATGTCCTGCGACAGGGAGTAAGGAGGCAGGCTGCAGGCGGAATCGCCCGAGTGCACGCCGGCCTGCTCGATGTGTTCCATGACGCCGGCAATATAGACCTGTTCGCCGTCGGCGATGCAATCGACGTCGACTTCGGTGGCGTTGTTCAGGAAGTGATCCAGCAGCACCGGAGAGTCGTTGCTGACCTTGACCGCTTCGCGCATATAGCGTTCCAGGTCTTGCTGTTCGTGCACGATTTCCATGGCCCGGCCGCCCAGCACATAGCTGGGCCGCACCACCAGGGGATAGCCGATTTCGGCGGCATGCGCCAGAGCCTCGCCCTCGGTGCGGGCGGTGCGGTTGGGCGGCTGGCGCAGGCCCAGTTTGGT
>JBEBXF010000373.1:0-3489 GCA_040391725.1 Eoetvoesiella caeni
CCCATCCTGGGCATCGTGCTGACGGGCGCGGCGATCCAGGGCGCAAGCGCCACCACCACCTTGCTGCTGCTGGCGTATGCGGCGGGCGCCGCCACGTCGCTTGGGCTGGCCCTGTTTGCCGGCGCGAAGATTTTCGCGGCCATGAAGCGCGGGCTGGGCGTTGGCGAATGGATACGGCGTGGGCTGGGCATTGCCATGCTGTGCGGGGCGGCGGCTGTGGTAACAGGCATGGATACCGGACTGCTGGCGAGGCTGTCGGTAGCGGGCACCACCCGCATCGAGGATTCGCTGATTTCCGCCTTGACGCCAAGCCGCGCCAGGCAAAACTCCGAACTGCCGCCCGACGGTTCGCCTGCACTGGCAATGGACGGCTCGGCGAGTGAATCCTCTGCCTCAGGCGGTGAATCTGTTTTGCCGACCGGCACCAAGGTTCAAGCGGGGCCGGCGTCTTCCCTGCCGGTGGAAGGCATCATGCCTTCCCTGGATGGCGCGGTTCAGTGGCTCAATTCCCCGCCGCTCTCGGCCAGGGAATTGCGCGGCAAAGTCGTGCTGATCGATTTCTGGACCTATTCATGCATCAATTGCCTGCGCGCTTTACCGTACGTGCGCGCCTGGGCGGATAAATACCGGGATCAGGGCCTGGTGGTAATAGGCGTGCACGCGCCGGAGTTCGCGTTCGAGCGCAATGTCGACAACGTCAAGAAGGCCGTGGCCGACCTGGGTGTCGACTATCCGGTCGCCATCGACAATAACTATGCCATCTGGAAGGCTTTCAACAACCAGTACTGGCCAGCCCATTATTTTGTCGATGCACAGGGACGCATCCGTTTCCACCACTTTGGCGAAGGCGAGTACGACAAGTCCGAACGGGTCATCCAGCAACTGCTGGCTGAGGCGGGCCGGCAAAAGGTGTCCGGAGAGTTGGTAAGCACCAAGGCCACCGGCGTGGAAATGGCGCCCGACATGTCCGAAGTGGAGTCTCCCGAAACCTATATCGGCTATGCGCGGGCGGAAAACTTCGCATCGCCGGGCGGCCAGGTTGGAGACCAGTTGCATACCTATGCTGCCAATACCTCGCTGGCGTTGAACCAGTGGGCGCTGGAAGGGCCGTGGAAAATCGGCCAGGAAGAGGCGCAACTGGCCGCGCCGGGCGGCAAGATATTGTTTCGATTCCATGCGCGCGATCTGCATCTGGTGCTGGGGCCTTCGTCGGATGGCCGTCCCGTGCGCTTTCGCGTACGCATCGACGGCTCGCCGCCCGGAGCCGACCATGGCAGCGACGTGGCCGAAGACGGTTCGGGCCAGGTGACAAGCCAGCGCCTGTACCAGTTGGTGCGCCAGAAGGGGGCCGTGCGGGATCGGACGTTCGAAATTGAGTTTCTTGATCCCGGTGTGGAAGCGTACGCGTTTACGTTCGGCTGATTTCTTGTGGCGGCCGGCTTGGCCTGCCGCAGCGGCCCTTTTGATAGGTCGCGTCGGCTTTCATCAATGTTCTTATCGATTCATCCAGGAGGCAATCATGGCAAATCGTCGTCAATTTCTGGGTCTGGCGGTGGGCGTTGCGCCGCTGGCCTATTTCCTTTGGGCCCGCGGGGCCGGCGCCGAGGCCGTTGCAGGCAAAGAAGCTGGGGCTATGGCCCAGTCTGGTGCCGCGGCGGCAAGCGGGCATGAAGATGTCTTTCATCTAAGCGACGAAGAATGGCGCCGCAGGCTCTCCCCCGCGCAGTACCGCATTCTGCGGGAGCAGGGCACCGAGCCGGCCTACAGCAGCCCGCTCAATAACGAGCATCGCGCCGGCATCTTCGCCTGCGCGGGCTGCGCCCTGCCGCTGTTCTCCTCGAAGACCAAGTTCGAAAGCCATACCGGCTGGCCCAGCTTCTGGAAGCCTTTGGATAATGCCGTGGAAACGAGGGCCGACAATTCCTTCGGCATGATGCGCACCGAAGTCCACTGCCGGCGCTGCGAAGGGCACTTGGGGCATGTCTTCGACGACGGCCCCAGGCCCACAGGCCTGCGTTATTGCATGGATGGCCTGGCACTGCAGTTCAAGCCGGACCAGGCCTGATAGGCTGCGCGGCCGTCTGCTGCTGGCGGGCGTAAGCGGCCTTGCCATTGGCTGCTGTGCGGCAAGCCGTTACGAAGCACGCCGTCAGGGCAACGCACTAGATCGCTACGCGGCAGGCAGATGAAAGCGGAACGTGGTTCCGCTTTCCGTTTCCACGTATTCGATGTCGCCCCGATTCAATTGCAGCAGGCGGCGCACCACAATCAATCCAAGCCCTCCGGCCTCGCTCCCAACGCGGCGCAGCGCCGGTGCGTATACAAATTGCGCGCCGCGCTGCTCCGCCGGAATTCCCGGGCCGTTGTCGCGGATCTCGGCGGTTATTTCGCCATGCGACGCGGCAAGGTTTATTTCAATGCGCGTGCCGTGCGGGGTATGGCGTATGGCGTTGTCCAGCAGATTGGTAAGCACCCTCTCGACCATGCCGACGTCGGCAAGTATGGCGGGCAAGGGCTGGGCAATATCGACGGTAATCGTTTGCCCGCGCGCCTGAGCGGCCAGCTCGCATTTCTGGATCACATCCTGAAGCAGGTCAGGTAGTGCGAAGGCTTCGGGCTCGGCCTTGACCAGGCCCGATTCCAGGCGGGCCAGCTCGAACAATTCTTGCGCCAGGTGGCGCACCTTCTCGCTTTGGGCCAAGGCAATGTCCAGGTACTTGCGCCGTTCATCGGGGTCAAGCGTGTCGTTCTTCAGGCGCAGCGTTTCCAGATAGCCGTGCAGGGAAGTCAGCGGCGTGCGCAAATCGTGCGAGATATTCGCAATCAAATCCCGCCGCTGCTGATCCAGGCTGGACAGTTCGCGCCACTGTTCGCCGATGCGCCGGCCCATCTGGGCAAAAGCTTCCCGCAGTATGGAAATGTCGTCGCTTGCAAGGTTGTGGGCGCCGCCGGCGGCCAGCGCCGCGGCCTGCTCGCCCTGGGCATCGAAGTTCCGCACGGACTGGGTAAGCGCCTTCAGCGGACGGGTAATAAGGCGAAAGGCGATCAAGCCCATGGCCAGCGCCAGCAGCGCAACGAGGCCAAGCATCAACAGGGAAAGCTGCAGCACGCGGTCCGTAGACCGCGCCTGGGCGGCGGCGTCGTGCGCCTGGCCCTGAAGCACTACGTACACATAGCCCGCGCGCCTGCCGTCCACCTTGACCGGCGCCACGCTGAACACTTTGCTCCCCGAGGCGCTGCGAGGGTCGTCTCCCAGTATGGGCAGGTGGTCGCCGGCCAGGAAGCGGCCAATGGGCGCAAGGTCGACCTGCTTGCGCTTGATGTCTCCCTTCGGCGCAGCATCGCCCACGACACGGCCCTGGTTATCCAGGAGGTATAGCTCGACCGAAGGGTTCACGGCCATGAGCTGGTCGAACAGCGTTCGCACCGCATCCGGGCGCCAGCCGCTGGCGTCCATAAGCTGAGTGGTGCCCGCAATATGCTCGGCCA
>JBEBXF010000374.1:0-3484 GCA_040391725.1 Eoetvoesiella caeni
GCTTTAGCTCAGCTGGTAGAGCAGAAGACTCTTAATCTTTTGGTCGTGGGTTCGAGTCCCACAGGCCCCACCAAAATGCCTTGAAAAAACTTGCAGCCGCCTTTTCAGGCGGCTTTGCTTTTTTGGGCGCTGACGGCGCAATTCGAAGAATCAATATGGGCGGCAGATGCGCGGATGACGGATGCGCGGATGACGGATGCGCAGATACGATTCCGTCAATGCAGATGCGATTCGTTCGAGCGCTTCAGCAGTGCAATGAGGTGCTCTTTCAGCCCCGACGAAAACAAGGGAACGAATTCCAGGCAATGGTTGCTGTTGATGATGGAACGCAACTGGATGGACTGGTTCCGGAATGCCTGGGTGCCCCTGGCGTTTTTGTCGTAGGCCTGCAAAAGCTTGTTGGCGGCCGCCTGTGCCTGGAACAGATTGGCTTCGGGCGAGCCTTCCAGCGCCACATAGTGCTTGAGCAGATTTTCCATATCGTCCAGGAACAGGCCCAGCGCCTGGTTGCCCCGGCAGTCCGCGCGCTCGTAACCCCAGTTCATCGGCTTGGTCATGCTTGCTCCGCAATGGTGCCAGGCATTGCCCGGCCGTGAATGGAGGCCGATACGGGATCGGTCAGTTTATGGTTTGCGTCGCCTGCAACTGCGACTGCATTTCAAGGATAAGCTCTTCGAGCTCGGGCGAGGTCTGCAGCGCCAGCACGGGCGTGCCCTCGGCATCGGAGCCGTCGCGCTCGAGCTTCAAGGTGATGCTTTGGCCTTCGAACGCTTTGGGATTGGCCTGGATTTGCACATATTGGTTGAGCAGGCGATCGACCGCCTTTTGCGCCTCGGTCAGTTGTACGGCCAGGGGCGACTCGGCGTGAAGCTTGAACTGCTGCTCGATGGTTTTGGCCAGATCCCAGCTGAAGAACAGAATGGCATTGTAGCCGTGGCATTCGGGGTGCAGGAAACCCCAGGATTCATTTTGTGAGGGATTCAAAATAATACGTTCCGGTGTTGCGGGCTTGGGCTGAATGTGAGTTGAACGGCTCGAGGGGCATATTGCGGCGTGCATCGCCGGGTTGGCGCCCCGTAACGCGCCGCCCGGGCGCATGGGGTTCAGCGTTTACGTGTCAGTGTCTTGCCGTCGTAGATGTAAGTGTCTATTTTATCCGGCTTTTCGGCATTCGGGGTCTGCACCAGGAAACGCCGGCCCTTGGCCGTCACCTTCACTTGCGTGCTGCATGAACCAAAAGGCGGCGAGACGGTATAGCCCTTGTCGCGCAGGATGACCCAGCGGTACCTGACGGGGCATTTTTCGTTGCCGTCGCTGATGGACACCAGCGCCGCCTCGGCTTTGGGCAGGCTGAAGGCATAGGTGATGTTCAACAGCCCTTCGATGGGCGGGCTGATTTCAGTATCGTCGATTTTCAGGCGCGATTCGTACAGGTATTCGTAGGACTTTATCCCCAGCGTGCCGTAGGGGGTAACGACATTCAGCCTGGATGGCAAAGGAGGCCACTTTTCCTGGGCAGCGGCGGCCTGGCCGCATAACACGATAGGCAGAAGGAATCCGGCGGAAGCCAAAATAAACTGACGCATATTGCCTGTGGATGGGTGTCTGGGCAGATGGTGGCGTGCACGAGTTTGGCCTGCTGCACTACCGTATCTGTGTCACGGCTGGTTCGCGTGAATTGCCACGTTTTGTAAAGGCTATTACATAGTATTTTGAATGGCTGGGCAAATGGCGTCAAGGCAAGACCTTCCAAGAGCCTTGCAGGCCTCAACGCGAAGTGGCCATCATGTAAAGCAGCGCCACAAGCAGCAGCGCGAAATACACGATGACGCCGGCCAAAATGCTTTGCCCCACGATCCGCAGCTTTTGCGGCAGCGTCGGCGCGGGCCCGAGCCGGCTGTTACGCACGGCCCACCACCACATGCCGGCGGCGCCCAGTATGCTGAGCAGAAGAATTCCGATTTTCATCCGACCATTCTAACGGATGCGCTTCCGGGCGGTTCTTGCCTTGGCTGGGCCCAAAAGCCTCGCGAGGCCTTCGAGCGCGGCAGCCCGAATTACACGATGATGCCGCCGCCCAGGCACACATCGCCGTCGTACAGCACGGCCGACTGGCCGGGGGTAACCGCCCACTGCGCTTCGCGGAACTCCAGCGCAAAGCCGTCTTGCCGGGCAAATGGCAGCACGCAAGCGGCATCCGACTGGCGATAGCGCGTTTTGGCCGCGTAATCGCCCGGCTCGGGGGCCTGGCCGGCAACCCAGCTGCTGTCCTGGGCGTTCAATTTCCCGCTCAGCAGCCAGGGGTGATCGTGCCCCTGAACCACATACAAGGTCTTGGTTTCCAGATCCTTGCGCGCGGTATACCAGGCGTCGGCCGTGCCGTCCTGGCGCTGCCGGCCCTTCACGCCGCCTATGCCCAGGCCTTTACGCTGCCCCAGGGTATAAAACGACAATCCTTGATGCTGACCCACGACAACCCCTTCGGGCGTCTTGATGGGCCCCGGTTGCGTGGGCAGGTACCGATTCAGGAACTCCCGAAACGGGCGTTCGCCAATAAAGCATATGCCGGTGGAGTCTTTCTTGGCCGCATTCGGCAGTTGCAATGACGCCGCAATGCGCCGGACTTCCGTCTTGGGCAGTTCGCCCAGAGGAAACAGGGTTCTCGACAACTGCGCCTGGTTCAGGCGGTGCAGAAAATAGCTTTGATCCTTGGTGTGATCCAGCGCCTTGAGCAACTGGTACTGCACGCGGCCGCCCTCCTCCACAGCGCGCACGCGCGCGTAATGGCCCGTGGCGATGCGTTCGGCGCCCAGCGACATGGCATGGTCCAGGAAGGCCTTGAACTTGATTTCGGCATTGCACAGCACGTCGGGATTGGGGGTGCGGCCAGCCGAGTACTCGCGCAGGAAATCGGCGAAGACGCGGTCTTTGTATTCCGCCGCGAAGTTCACCGCCTCGATTTCAATACCGATGAGATCGGCTACGCTGGCCGCGTCGATCCAGTCCTGGCGCGTCGAGCAATACTCGGAATCGTCGTCGTCCTCCCAGTTCTTCATGAACAGGCCGACGACTTCGTAGCCCTGCTCCTTGAGCAGCCAGGCCGTTACCGACGAATCAACGCCCCCCGACATGCCGACGACGACACGTCCTTTCGATGCAGATAAATGAGTCATGGCGGTATTTTAATCGGATCCGCCCAACCCGATTCACATGCGGGCGCCCAGGCCCACATGCGCGGCAGCCGCCATGGCACCGATGGCTTTCCACCCTTAGACGGGAGGAATGACCTTCCCGGGGTTCAGAATGTTGTTGGGGTCGAAAGCCTGCTTGATGGACTGCATCAGATCGAGCGCATCCCGTCCGTGCTCGGCCTGCATGAAGTCCATTTTGTGCAGCCCCACGCCATGCTCGCCGGTGCAGGTTCCGTCCATGGCGATGGCGCGGGCCACGATATTGTGATTGATGCGTTCGGACTCGTCCCATT
>JBEBXF010000375.1:0-3440 GCA_040391725.1 Eoetvoesiella caeni
ATTGGGACCTGGTCGTCTGGGGCGAAGGCCCGTTGCGTCCCGTGCTGGAAAAGCAGGTGGCCGACGCCGGCCTGTCTTCGCGCATTGCCTTGCCGGGGCGCACCGAGGCGCCTTGGGAGGAGCTGTCGCGGGCGCATGCCTTTGCCCTGACTTCCGCCGTGGAAGGTTTTCCCAACGTATTGCTGGAGGCCATGGCCCTGGGCCTGCCTTGCATCACCTTCGATTGCCCCAGCGGCCCGCGCGAGATGACGCGCGATGGCAACGACGCCTTGCTGATTCCCGCCGGCGATGAAACCGCCTTGTACGAAGGATTGGCGAACCTGCTGGGCGACGAGGGCTTGCGGGCCGGCCTGGCCCGGCGGGCGGCCGAGTCGGTGCGCCAGCGCTACGCCTTGCCGGAAGTTCTGGCCCAATGGGACAGCCTGATGGCCAAGGCGGGAGTAGGGCCCACTGTTTCCAGCCGGCGCAAGTCCGTTTGACCGCGGCCGGCGTTTTGAACCGATGCGAATCAACCTTTTCTTTTTTTTGTCAGCCACCCACGACATCCTCACTCTGGATCAATGCCTACCTCAGCCATGACCAACACTTCCTCCCTGCATATCGTGCATGTCATTTCCGGGCTGGGCCAGGGCGGCGCTGAAACCGTGCTGTATCGCCTTGTCACGTCGCCCGGGCAGAACAATCGCCACACCGTCGTGTCCATGACGGACGAAGGCGTGTTCGGTCCCCGCCTGCGCGCGGCCGGGGTTACCGTGCAGACGCTGAACATGTCGTCGGGCCGCCTGTCGGTTTCGGGGCTGTGGCGCCTGTATCGCCTGATGCGCACCGCGGCCCCCGACGTGGTTCAAACCTGGATGTACCATGCCGACCTGATCGGCGGCCTGGCGGCGCGTCTGGCGGGGGTGCGGGCCGTGTCGTGGGGAATACGCAATTCCGGCGCCAATCTGGGCAAAAGCAGCCGCGTCGCCCGGATCGTGGCCTGGGCCTGCGCCCGGCTGTCGGGCTTCGTGCCGGCCACCGTGGTGGCTTGCGCCGCGGATGCGGCCCGGAACCACCAGGCCTGGGGCTACAAGGCGGATCGCATGGTGGTGATTCCCAACGGCTACGACCTTGTGCGCTGGCAGCGCAGCGATGAGGCCAGGGAAAAATGGCGCCGGCAATGGGGCGTGCCGCCATCCGCGCCCGTCATCGGCAGCGTCGCCCGCTGGAACCCCTTGAAGGATCATGCCAATTTGCTGGGCGCTTTCGCGCAAAGCGTCGCCTTGCGCCCGGACATGCGCTGCGTGCTGGTAGGCCCGGGCATGACGGCCGACAATCGCGAATTGATGGTCTTGCTGGAGCGCTGCGGCGTGCGCGACAAGGTCGTGCTGATGGGCATGCGCGAAGACGTGCCCGACATCATGAGCGCGCTGGACATTCACGTGCTGTCCAGTTGCGCCGAAGGTTTTCCCAACGTGGTGGCCGAGGCCATGGCCTCGGGCGTGGCCTGCGTGGTGACGGACGTCGGCGCTGCGGCGCTCATTGTCGGCGAAGACGGCTGGATCGCGCCGCCGCAAAACGCCCGGCTTCTGGCTCAGGCCCTGGATGCGGCGGTGACCGAGCTGGGAACGCCGGCGATGCAGGCGCGCCTGCTGCAGGGCCGCGAGCGGGTGGGGCGCTTGTACGGCCTGCAAACCATGGTGGACGCTTACGATACCGTGTGGCGCAAGCTGGCGGGCCGATTCCCGCGGAGCGGTGCGGGCGCGTCCGGGCTGGCGGCCGCCGGGCAGCCATCGTCGCCTGGCCCGGCGGCATCCGCATCCGTTCCGGTTCCTGCACCCAGCAGCACGCCGGAACAGAAAAAAATCCTGCTGTTCGTCGTGAACAATCCGGCGTTCTTTCTGTCGCACCGCCTGCCCGTCGCCCTGGGCGCCGCGGCCGCGGGCTACGAAGTGCATGTGGCGACCATGGACGGCCCGGCCGTGCGTGCGATACAAGAGCACGGTTTCACGCATCATGCCATTCCCATGACGCGCAGCGGCAAGAACCCGCTGCAGGAGCTGCACAGCCTGTTCGCCTTGTGGCGGTTGTATCGCCGCGTCGGTCCCGATGCGGTGCATGCCGTCACCATCAAGCCCGTGCTGTATGGCGGCATTGCCGCCCGGTTGGCGCGGGTGCCCGCCTATGTGGCGGCGGTGTCGGGCCTGGGGTTCGTGTTTATGCGGCGCAAGCAGGGCCTCGATTTTTTGCGTTGGGCAAGCATCGCCCTGTACCGTTTGGCCCTGGGCCATTCGAACAGCCGCGTTATTTTCCAGAATGCCAATGACCGCGACGTGCTGATGCAGGCGGGCGCGGTGCGCGCCGCGCAGATCGTGATGATACGCGGGTCGGGTGTGGATCTGGAGCAGTTCAGCGTGGCGCCGGAACCGGCGGGGACGCCGGTTGCAATCATGGCGGCAAGGCTGTTGCGGGACAAGGGTGTGCGCGAATTCGTGGAGGCGGCCCGATTGTCGGCGAGGCGTGGCGACGGTTTGCGCTGGGTGCTGGCGGGCAGCACCGATGCGGGCAATCCGGCCAGCGTTTCGGACGACGAGGTGGCGTCATGGAAATCCGAAGGTGTGGTGGAGTGCCTGGGAGAACAAGCCGACGTTGCTACGTTGTATCAATGCTCGCATATCGTCGTTTTGCCTTCCTACCGTGAATGCCAGCCCAAATAGCTGATCGAAGCGGCCGCTTGCGGGCGAGCCGTCGTCACCACCGATGTGCCGGGATGCCGGGACGCCATCGAGCCCGGCAGGACGGGCGTCCTGGTGCCGGCGCAAGATGCCCGCGCGCTGGCGCGGGCGGTGCAGGAGCTGGCCGACGACGCACCGCTACGCCACAAATTGGGAGCCGCCGGACGCGAACTGGCCGAACGCGAGTTCGACGTTCGCCTGGTGGTGGCCAGGCATCTGGAAATCTACGGCGAATTGCTGGCGGACGCTTCGTTAGAACGGTAATTCCGCCTCGGGCGCCAGCGCCTTCAGGGCCAAGCGGAACTCGGCCTGTATGCGCTCCAGCGCCTGGGGCGTGTCGGCTTCGAAGCGCAGCACCACCACCGGCGTCGTGTTCGAGGCCCGCGCCAGGCCGAAGCCGTCGCTGTATTCGGCCCGCACGCCGTCAATGGTGATCAGGCTTTCCGCCTGAGGAAACTTGCCTTCGTTCTGCAGCCGCTGGATAAGCGCGTGCGGTTCGCCCTCGCGCATCTGCAGCTTCATTTCGGGGGTGGAGACGCCTTGCGGCAAGGCTTCCAGCAGCGCCGAAGGATCCATGCTGCGCGATACGATCTCCAGCAGGCGCGCGCCGGTGTACAGGCCGTCGTCAAAGCCATACCAGCGTTCGTTGAAGAAGGTGTGGCCGCTCATTTCGCCGGCCAGGGGCGCGCCGGTTTCGGCCAGCTTGGCCTTGATCATGGAGTGCCC
>JBEBXF010000376.1:0-3426 GCA_040391725.1 Eoetvoesiella caeni
AAAGATCGCAAAGACTCGGCTCCGCAAAAAGTGCAAGCAACGACCGCTCTGCGCGGCATGGAGTTGAAGGCCACCTGGAAAACGCGCGAAATGAAGACGATCGTGGTGGCGTTCTCCCTGCTGGGCGCGGTAACCACCTCGGCCATCGTCCATCAGACCCGGGTTCTGATCGATTTGGGCATGACGCCTCAGGTTGCCGGCGGGCTGCAGGCGACTCTTGGAATAGCACTGATCTTCGGACGCCTGTGTACGGGTTGGCTGCTGGATCGCATTCACGCATCGAAGATCATGGCGGTACTGTGCACCATTGCGGCGCTGGCCCTATTCGGCCTGGGCACGGGCGCCCCCTTCAATTCCGCGATTCTGTGCGCAGCCGCGGTCGGCTTCGTCGTGGGTGCGGAGTTCGACGTTCTGAGCTACATCATTCCTCGCTATTTCGGCATCAAGGCGTTCGGCGCCATCTACGGCGTCATCTTTGCCGCCTTCCAGCTTTTTGCCGCCCTGGGAATCGTCGCCGTCGGTATCTGCCGCAGTACTTTCGGCGGCTATAGCCAAGCACTTTTTGCGCTGGCATTCCTGCTTATCGTTTGCGCCTTGTGCTTCAAGACTCTTGGCGGCTACCGGTTTGCAAGCCATGAGCCAGAGCCGGCCATTGCCGAACCCGCGGTAGCCGGTTGAACCAATACAAAACAGCCAAACATAAAAGGATAGCGGTAATGGTCAATGTCAGTGTACAACCCTTTGAAATCGAACTAACGACTCGGGCGGGGGTGATCTTGCGTGCCGATGTCTACTTGCCGGCGACCGGACAAGGCCCCAGCCCGGTGCTGCTGGCGGCATCGCCATACCAAAAATCCTTGCGCCGGCTGCCCGCCCACTGGGTATTTCCTTTCATCGAATACGGCCCCATGCAAATGTATCTTGATGAAGGCTACGCCTATGTGATCGTGGACGTGCCCGGCAGCGGCCGATCCGAGGGGATCTGGGACCCAGTATCGCGAGCAGAGGGCGAAGCTATCCACGACGCCATCGAGCACGTCGCGGCACAACCCTGGTGCGACGGCAACATTGGCATGATCGGCCAATCGTATTTCAGTTTCAGCCAATGGAATGCCGCGCGCACCCGCCCTCCGCACTTAAAGACCATCGTACCTTACGATGGCTCGAACGACATGTACCGGGACTGGCTTTATCACGGCGGCATTCCCCAGCACGGCCTGCTAGGGCCCTGGCTGCTGGCCTCGGTGATGATGCAGCACCAGGCCGAAGGCCATGACGTGCGCGGCGGCCAACGGCACGAGTTGCTGCCCAACATCATGGCCAATCCCCTGGACAACGAATGGCATCGCAGGCGCTCGCCATTCTGGGAACTGGATAGCGTCGATATCCCGGTGTTCTCCATTGGAGCCTGGAGCAAGGCGGGCCTGCATCTGCGGGGCAACGTCATGGGATTCAACCGCGTAAGCGGCCCACGACAATTGCTGCTGGTCGAATCCTATACGTTTTCCGATGCACAAAGGATATTCGACGACGAGGACTTCCATCGCCGCGAAATCCTGCCCTGGTACGACCATCACTTGAAGGGCCGCGACACCAAAGTCATGGACCGCCCTGCCGTGCGGGCTTTCGTCAACGGTGAAGGAAAATACCGGTCCTCCGATAGCTGGCCTCCGCCCGAAATGCAGCCGGACACTTTCTATTTATCGTCCCGCAAAAGCGGTGTGGTGCGTTCCTTGAATGACGGATCGCTGACCCGCCGCCCTGCGGAACAAGCGGAAGACGCCACGTCATGGAACTACCCCGACCCGGAATGGATGCTGGGCGTCACCACCATGATCGACGGCATCCCCGACCATACGGCCCGGGTCGTCACCTACACCAGCCAGGAGTTCGACGAGGAACGCGAGTTTACCGGACATGGGGTACTGGTGCTGCACGGATCCAGCGACCAGACCGATATGGACGTGATCGTCAAGGTGCAAGTACTGACGCCGTCGGCGCAGGGCTTCAAGGCGCGCAAGGTGACCCAGGGTTGGTTGAAGGCCTCGCATCGCGCCGAAGATCCAAATCTGACGCAAGACATGCTGCCCTTTCACACCCACGACAAGGTCGACCCATTGACTCCAGGCGAGGTCTACGAACTGCGCGTCGAGTTGCTGCCGATGTCGTTCCTCGTAAGGCCGGGCGAGCGGTTGCGGCTGGAGATCAGCAATTTCGACTCGCTCATTGCGGACGCGCCGATGACGCATTGGTATGGGCAGAAGGTAGGAACGGATACTTACCATCACGACGCCGCGCATCCTTCTCGCCTGGTATTGCCGCACTGCCCCCGGTAAATAAACGGCACGGCCCTTCGACCAGCCAAGGGGGACGGGCGCCCCCGCCCCCACTCAAAACCTTTCCGTATCGACTTCGCTTTCGCTTTGTTCGGTATAGCGGCCGCCGGCGACGGTGTTCTGGTTGATCAGGGCATCGAGGCGGGCCATGGTTTCAGTGCTGAGCTTGACCTCGGCGGCGCCGACGTCGTCTTTCAGGTGCGCCTCGCTGGAGGTGCCGGGGATGGGGATGATGTCGTCGCCGCGGTGCAGCAGCCAGGCCAGGGCCAGTTGGGCGGGCGAACAGCCTGCGTCGCGGGCGATTTCCATGTAGGGCGGCAGCAACTTCAGGTTGGCGGCGTAGTTCTCCGGCGCGAAGCGCGGCATGCCCCGGCGGATGTCCTTGGCGTAGAGTTCGTCCACGACAATGGGCTCCCCGCACAGGAACCCGCGGGCCACGGGGCTGAACGCCACGAAGGTCACGCCCAGTTCGCGGCATGCCTGCAGCACGGCGATTTCGGGGTTGCGCGTCCATAGCGAGTATTCCGTCTGCAAGGCGGCAATGGGGTGCACGGCATGGGCGCGGCGCAAGGTGGCGGCCGAGACTTCCGAAAGGCCGATGCTGCGGATCTTGCCTTCGCGCACCAGGTCGGCCAGCGCGCCCACGCTGTCCTCGATGGGTACTTGCTTGTCCCAGCGATGCAGATAGTACAGGTCGATGACGTCGGTTTGCAGGCGCTTCAGGCTGGCTTCGCAACTGGCTTTCAGGGTTTCGGGCCGGCCGTCGATGACGCGCACCAGCTTGCCGTCGCCCGCCACGTCCACGCCCTGCATGCCGCATTTGCTGGCCAATGTATAGCGGCTGCGGTGCGGACCGAGGATCTTACCCACCAGGGTTTCGCTGGCGCCGAAGCCGTATAGCGTTGCCGTGTCGAACAGCGTGATGCCGGCGTCCAGGGCCGAGAGCAGCACGCGCTCGGTCTGCTCGAACGAAACCGGCGCGCCGTAGGCATGGCAGAAATTCATGCAGCCCAGGCCGATGGCGGAAACGGAAAATGAACCCAGTTGGCGTTGCTGCATTGTCGAGATTCCTTGAAGCCGTTCAATGCAA
>JBEBXF010000377.1:0-3424 GCA_040391725.1 Eoetvoesiella caeni
GCATCATGGGCATCATCAACCTGGCCCATGGCAGCTTCTACATGATCGGGGCCTATATGGCCTTCGCCCTGCAGCCCTTCGTCGCCCAGTACCTGGGCGGCGGGTTCGTCGTCACCATTCTGGCCTGCATCGTCCTGGCGGCGGTGCTGGGCTATTTTCTGGAATGGGCGTTCTACAGCTTTCTCTATACCCGCGACCACCTGCAGCAAGTGCTCATGACCTATGGGCTCATCCTGGTGTTCGAGGAACTTCGCAGTCTCATCATCGACAACGACGTGCACGGCGTTGCGCCTCCCAGTTGGCTGGCGGGCGCCATGCCGCTCAGCGACGTCATGACCTATCCCGTCTACCGCCTGTTCATCTCCGTGGTGTGCATCCTGGTGGCCGGGCTGCTGTACTGGGTGCTCAGCCGCACCCGGCTGGGCATGATGATCCGCGCCGGCGCCAGCAACCGCGAGATGATCAACTCGCTGGGCATCAACATCAACCGGCTCTTCCGCATCGTCTTCGCCATGGGCGTCGCGCTGGCCGCGCTGGCCGGCGCCATTGCCGCGCCGGTCTCCTCGGTCTATCCGGGCATGGGCAATGCCATTCTCATCATCTGCTTCGTGGTCGTGGTCATCGGCGGCATCGGCTCCATCAAGGGCGCCTTCCTTGCCGCCATGCTGGTCGGCTTCGTCGACACCTTCGGGCAAATCTTCTTTCCCGCCGCGGCGGGCGTCATGGTCTACCTGCTCATGGCGGTAATACTATTGTTCAAGCCCGAAGGGCTTTTCAAGCAAGGCTAAGTATGCAATTTTCTCTACGCGCGGCACTGCTGCTGGTGCTTGTGTGCCTGGTTGCCTTACTGCCCATGGTCGCCAACGACTACTACATCGGCCTGACCATCAAGATCATGATCTACTCCCTCTTCGCCCTGAGCCTGCAATTGCTGGTCGGCGGCACGGGGCTGGTCAGCCTGGGGCACGCCGCCTTTTTCGGCATCTCGGCGTATACGGCCACCTTGCTATCGCCCGAATCGGGGGCCGGCAATTTCTTCATTCTTCTGCCCTGCGCCATCGTGGCTTCCATGATCTTCGCCGCCATAACGGGCATTCTGTCGCTGCGCACCAAGGGCGTTTATTTCATCATGGTCACGCTGGCGTTCGCGCAAATGGCGTACTACATTTTCCACGACACCAAAATAGGCGGCGGCACGGACGGCATCTACATGTACTTCCGCCCCGAATGGCGCATCGGCGACACGGTTCTGCTCGACATCAGCAAACCCTACCCCTTCTATCTGTTCACGCTGGCCTGCCTGCTGCTGGTGTGGGGCTTTCTTGCCATGCTCATGCGCTCGCGCTTCGGCGCCGCGCTGACCGGCATCCGCGTCAACGAGCAGCGCATGCGCGCCGCGGGCTACACCACGCTGGGCTACAAGCTGGTCGCCTACATCATCGCCGGCGGCCTGGGCGGCATTGCCGGCGTGCTGTATGCCGTCAAGGACGGCTTCGTCAATCCCGAACTGCTGGCCTGGGAGCAATCCGGCCTGGTTCTGCTCATGGTGATCCTGGGCGGAACCGGACGGTTTTGGGGCGCCATCGTCGGCGCCGTGGCGCTTACCCTGCTGCAAGAACTCTTTCAATCGGAGGCCCTGCTCGGCGACCTGGCCACGCACTGGCACCTTCCTTTCGGCCTGGCCATCATTGCGCTGGTGGCACTGATGCCCAAAGGCATCACCGGCCTTCCCGAACAATTGCGGGCGCTGCGCGGCAAGCGCGCGGCAACGCCAGCGGCTCCGGCCCGACCCTAGGCGGCAAGCATGACTCAAATACTCCTATCCGCAAAAAACATCACGCGCCGTTTCGGCGGCCTCACGGCCATCGACAACGTGTCCATCGACCTGCCCCTGGGTGCCGTACACGCCGTCATCGGCACCAATGGCGCGGGCAAATCCACCCTGGTCAGCATTCTGTCCGGCGAGCTCGCCCCCAACGAGGGCACCATCTTCATGAACGACGCCAACATCACGGCGTGGTCGCAGCCCCGGCGGGCGCGCGCGGGCCTGGGACGCAGCTATCAGCGCACCACCATCTTCCCCAGCCTCACCGTTCACGAAAACTGCCGGTTGACCGCGCAGGCCAACCGGCAAAAGTTCTGGAACTGGACCAACGCCGCCAAGCACTGCGCCTTCAGCAACGAAGCGGCCGACCGGGCCCTCGAGCTTGCGGGGCTGGCAAACGAAAGCCGGCGCGTCGCGGGCCTGCTGTCGCACGGCGGCAAGCGCCAGCTCGAAATCGCCATGGGCCTGTCCACGCATCCGAAAATCCTGCTGCTGGACGAGCCCCTGGCGGGCATGGGCCCCGAAGAAACCGAGCGCATGCTGGGCCTGCTCGATTCCCTGAAATCCGACCTCGCCATTTTGCTGGTCGAACACGATATGGACGCCGTCTTCAAGATATCCGACATCATCACGGTCATGGTAAACGGCGGCGTCATCGCCCATGGCAGCCCCGACAGCATACGCAACGATCCCCAGGTGCAGACAGCCTACCTCGGAGACGACGAATGAGCGCGTTGATCCAGGCTCAAGGGCTGCATACCTATTACGGCGAAAGCCATATCCTGCACGGCGTCGATCTGCGGATCGACGCCGGTGAATCCATCGGCCTGCTGGGCCGCAACGGCATGGGCAAAAGCACGCTCATCCGCACCATACTGGGCCATATTGCGCCGGCCAGCGGCAGCATTACCGTACGCGACAAAAACTGCACGCGCGCGGCGCCCCACCAGGTATCCAGGCTGGGCGTCGCCTACGTGCCTGAAGGCCGCGGCATATTCCCCAACCTGAATGTCCGCGAGAACCTGCTGGTCGCGGCCAGGCCGGGTTTCGGCGGGCGCAACGACTGGACCTACGACCGCGTGCTGCAAACGTTTCCGCGCCTGACCGAAAGGCTGGCCCACGGCGGGCAGCAACTGTCGGGCGGCGAGCAGCAAATGCTGGCCATCGGCCGCGCCCTCATGACCAATCCCGACGTACTCATCCTCGACGAGGCCACCGAGGGCCTAGCTCCGCTGATCATCGCCGAAATCTGGCGCATCATCGGCACCATCCGCGAAACGGGCGTGTCCACGCTCATCGTCGACCGCAACTACCGCAAGGTGCTGGCGCACACCGACCGCTGCGTCGTGCTGGAAAAAGGCAATGTCGTCGAAGAAAAAGACAGCGCGTCGCTGTCGCGGCAGACCGAACTGCTGACCCGCTATTTGGGCGTCTAGCCCGGGTCAGCGTCTAGCCCCGGTCAAAGAAACGCGGCGGCGGCGCGGCCGATACGGTCGTTCACCGCCAGCCAGGCCGCATCGGCCGGCGGCTGTTCGACGAGAATGCGGGCGTAGCCGCCGCCGTCCAGTTCGCGCAGCAAAGCGTACAGCCCGCTGGCAT
>JBEBXF010000378.1:0-3423 GCA_040391725.1 Eoetvoesiella caeni
TTACGCGGGAACATGTCCCGGGCGTATCCGGCGCCTGGTCAATGTCGAAGGGTTCGGACTTGCGCGAACCTTACCGTCCGAGGCGCCGGCCAGGCTGGCCCGCTGGCTTTCCGAGCTGAAGACGCCGGTTTCCATCCGGACCTTTGCAAGCTTGCGGGACGTCGCCGACCACCTGATGAAACGCAGCCCGCACATGGACGAACAGTTCGCGCTGTGGCTTGCGGGGGAATGGGCCGAACGCCAGGCAGACGACCGCTGGCATGTGCTGGCGGATGCGGTGCATAAGCGCGTGAACCCAATGTTGTACCGTTGTGATGAGGTTCTTGCCGCCTGGGAAAACATTGAAGCCGCAGTGCTATGGGTGGAGGGGGATAAAGCGGGCCAAAACCCGCTGAACCATGAGCACTACACGCGTGAGGAGTTCGAAGCGCGCCTGGGCAGGATAAAGTCGCTGAAGCGGCTGCGCATCGATGATTGCGGGCATATGGTTCATCTGGATCAGCCTGGTGCACTGGCTCGGGCTGTGGAAAGATTCCTGGGTGACTGACGTTTTTGTGAAACCCGTGGAATCAAATCAGACGGAATCAGAGCTGCCCGACTCCCTTTGAGGTCATCGTCGACGACCGAAAACAAGAGAAAGCACGAACAGGATCAGAAAAATGACAAATAGAACCTTGGCGATTTCCGCCGCTATCCCCGCGATGCCAAAGAAGCCAAGTAACCCGGCCACTAAGGCAATAATCAAGAATACGATGGCATAGTGCAGCATTACTTTCCCCTCGAAAAAAAGGTGATCTGGGTAGTGCTCATAAACCCACGCAGACTCAGAGCTGATCGTAGAATTCCTTGACCTGTTTTTTTGCTTCATCGCGGGCAATGCCATAGCGCTCCTGGATGCGGCCAGCGAGGTATTCGACACTTCCTTCGGCCACCGTGAGATCATCGTCGGTTAGCTTGCCCCAGTGTTGCTTGAGCTTGCCGACCAATTGCTTCCAGTTGCCTTGAATTTTGTCTTCATTCATTTCATTCTCCCTATTGATTTATCATCTGGTGGGCCGGCCACAATGGCGCCATCGAGCGCTACGCCGCCTTCCAGGCCTGTGGACCCGTGAATTCCAACTACAGGTCACGATGTCAGTATGCAGACTTGTTTGAAATGACACGAAGCCATTTTTCTCATCGACACATCGTGTGACCATTCGGAACCAGGAAAAAGACCAGGGTAAAGACAGGCCACAAACCGCGCGCGACACAAAAGTTTCATCGTTTCTAGTGCTTCTGTACCAATCGGCATTAATGCCGTTTTCTCACGCACACAGGGGCCCACAGGCGCAGCGCGGCGGTCGTGTGAGGCTGCGAACGAGAACCGGCAGGATACTGGCTTTATTTCTCCATTTCACCCGGTACTGCTATGCCGACTGTCAATTACGCTTACACCTTTTTGCACTACAGAAACGCCTGCAATGTTATGGTCTTAAGGAAAAGCACGGCCCTGAAAGGTGCTGTGCTTCAACCTTAACTGAAGACGCCTTCAAATGTACTCGACTCCGTGTTGCCTAGGGGCCGGTCACCTCATGCGGTAATCCCAAAAAAGCGAAGTCAATCGACCATTCAGGAGCTTTTTAGTATGGGCGCATGGGGTTATGGGCGCCCTGGGCCGATGACTGTCAAGAAAACTTTATTAGATTGCACTAAATTAGATTGCACTAAACCGTTCTATCGCAAGGTTCCTGTTCGAACCTTCGTATTTTCCGCCGCGCTTTGCATTGCAGGCAGTCTGCTTGCTTCTCCTGGCGCCTGGGCCGGTGAATCCGCCGGCGCCGCCGCGGATGTGGCGGCGGAGCAGATCGCCGCGCTCGAACCTGTCTCTCAACAGCCGGAACAAACACGCCCAGCCGATGCTCGACTGGAGCCCGTGTCGCCGGAACAAGTGTATTCAACAACGGCTCTATTGGAGCCTGCGCCGCCTGGATCCAGCCAATCGGATGATTCCACGTTGGAAATCGACCTCACACAGGTCAAGTATCTGGCTTCTGTCGTCGATGAGGCCCGCAAAAAGGCGCAGGTTGAGTATCTTTCAGAAAAGCTGGGCCAACCGCCACAGACACTGCATCAGTACGTGGAGCTTGCATGGAAGGAGGCCAGTCGCCGTGAGGGGCTTGCTCCAGAGCTGCTGATCGCCATCATGCAGAAAGAAAGCGTTTTCCGGCCCAAGGTGCAAAATAGATATGGTGCGCAAGGATTGATGCAGGTGATGCGGCGTTGGCACTCAGACAAGCTGCACGCATCCGAGTCCTTGTTTGACCCGGCCGTGAATGTTCGCGTGGGCACCGACATACTCGAAGAATATCTTGAGTCGTATGACGGCAATTTATGGAAGGCCCTGGCCAAGTACTCCGGCAATAGTAGTGGCTATGCAAAGACGGTCATCAACGAGTCCCGGAAGTTGGAGCGCGTAGCCGATACAGCGGCGGCCCAGGTGGCGAACGCGCCAGGGTTTTTCGACGGAACCTCTACGGAAAGCGCGGGATAAGACGCCTACCCGCCATGTCACTCCAAATCGGGATGCCGATCCGTCAGCCGCTGGCGGCGCGCCTTCAGTGCCTCGATTTGCTGTTCCAGCGCGCTGATCTCCTCGTCGACTTCCTGCACGGTCTGTTCGATACGGTCGTAGGCCTGCTGCAGCAGCGCTCTTGCCTCGCGGGGATTCGATGCGGTGGGCGTGTCGCCGCGCAGCGGGCGATTCGCGGTTTCGGGAAGATAGAACGAGGTGATCAAACCGATCACGGCCGCCACCATCAGATAAATGGCGGGCACCATCAGGTTGTTCGTCGTTTCCACCAGCCAGGCGGCAATCGTCGGGGTCAGGCCGGCGATGATGATTGCGATATTGAATGAACTTGCCAACGCGCTGTAGCGGATGTGCGTGGGAAATAATGCGGGCAGGGTGGATGCCATGACGCCGATCAGGAAGTTGAGGAAAATCGCGATCAATAGCAGTCCTATGAAAATCAGGCCGATATTGTCGTGCCCGATCAACTGGAAAGCGGGGAAGGCAATGATCAACAGGCCCAGGCTGCCGACCAGCAAGAATGGCTTGCGACCGATTTTGTCGCTGAAAAATCCCACGACGGGCTGCACGAACAGCATCCCTATCATGACCACGACGATGATGAGCACGCCATGATCCTCGGAATAGCCCAGGCTGCTGGACAGATAGGTCGGCATATATGTCAGCAGCATGTAGTAGGTGATGTTGGTCGTCAGCACCATGCCGATGCAGACCAATAGCGGTTTGCGGTTCTTCGAGAAGATTTCAAGAAAAGACACCCTTGGCCGTTCTTTGACGGCGTCGCGGTCTTCCTCGTCCATTTTTTCCAGTTGCTGGGTAAACGCGGGTGTTTCCTCCGCGGCATGGCGCAG
>JBEBXF010000379.1:0-3413 GCA_040391725.1 Eoetvoesiella caeni
GCGAACTGACGCCGCGCATGCTGGCCCGCTATACGCGCATCGACTACGACCGCGAGCTGGCCTTGGTGGCCACCGTGCAGGTGCCCAATCCCGCGCATCGGGGCTATATGCGCGAACAGATCATTGGCTTCGCCCATTACCTGCGCAATGCGGACGGACGCGGCGCCGAATACGCACTGGTCATCGGCGACAACTGGCAGCGGCGCGGCCTGGGCAAACAGTTGATCGGCGGCCTGATCGAGGCGGCCAAGACCCAGAACCTTACTTATATAGACGGCCTGGTGCTGTCGACCAACCGGGCCATGCTCGGCCTGATGACCCAGCTGGGTTTCCAGAACGACGCAACCGAGGACGATCCTTCGATGCGGCGGGTATGGCTGGATCTGGGCGAGACGCGTTCCGACAACGGCTAGTGTTGCCTGCCTGGCTCGCGGCCAGGCGGTTTTATAGAACTTTGCGCAGGAAGTCGGCGATGTCGCTGATTTCGGGCAGGCACACCGAGTGCGGCATATTGTAGGTCTTGAAGGTGACTTCGTAGCCCTGTTCCCGCAGCTTCTGGCACGAGGCTTGCGCGCGGTCGACGGGGACGACCGGGTCTTGTGTGCCGTGCGCCATGAAGATGGGAGTGTTCCGGTTGGCGCTTTGCTGTTCGGCCTGCAGCAGGTCGGGCAGGGGCAGATACCCCGACAGCCCGATCATGCCCGCCAGCTTTTGCGCAAGGCGCGGGCCCGTGTGCAGCGTCATGGCGCAGCCTTGCGAGAATCCGGCCAGCACGATTTTTTCCGTGGCGATGCCGCGTTCGTTTTCGCGCGCGATCAGCGCCTGGATCAGGCGTTCGGAGTCGCGGATACCTTGTTCGTCTTCGCGGCGTCCCAGGTCGGCGTTGCGGATGTCGTACCAGGCGCGCATGGACGCCCCGCCGTTGATGGTGACCGGCTGCACCGGCGCGTTGGGAAACACGAAACGGATGGCGGGTTCGCTTTTCATGCCGAGTTCGGGAACGATGGGCACGAAGTCGTTGCCGTCGGCGCCCAGCCCGTGCAGCCAGATGACCGCGCAGTCGGGGTTGGGGGCGGTTTCGATTTCGATGGCGTCCAGTAGAGGTTGAGTCATGATTGTTCCGTTGATTCGACAAGCGTCTTGAGCGCCTGAAACAGGGCGCGGAAATGTTTGCGCTGCGGATCCTGGCCGGGCTGCAGCGCTGCATTGCCTTGGGCTTCCTTGCGGCCGGCCCGGATCAGCGTGCGCAGCTGCTGGCCGTCGGCGCCAGGGTATTCGTTCAACAGCTTGGTCAGGGTTTCGTCGTCGGCCAGCAGGCGGTCGCGCAGGGTTTCCAGGCGATGCAGTTCCTGGGTTTGCTCGCGCGACCCATTGAGCCAGACATCGAGCTGCCTGGTGATGGTTTCGGCGTCGGCCTGGCGCATGAGCTTGCCCACGTAATGCACCTGGCGCCGCCGGCCCTCGCGGCTGGTGGTGCGTTGGGCCAGGCGAATGGCCTCGTACAGTTTTTCGTCCAGGGGCAGTTGCTTGAGTTTTTCGGTGGGCAGTTCCACGAGCTGTTTGCCCAGGTCTTGCAGGGCCAGCATTTCGCGTTTGACCTGCGATTTGCTGGGACCGTCGTATTCGCCGGCTAAGTCGTTGGTGTCGTCGTGCATTGGGGGCAAAAAATTTTCTCGATTAGCGATATGATAACCGTCTAACTTCACAAGAGCAGCAATGAGTCGACAATCCTCCCTACGCCTACCCATTTCCGAAAACCAGGCTCAATTTCGCGAGCTCGTGCAAGATGCCCTGAAGCACGCCAAGTCGCTGGGCGCCAGCGATGCCGCCGCTGAAGTCTCCGAGAGCGCGGGGCTGTCGGTTTCGGTGCGGAACAAAGACATCGAAACGGTCGAGCAGACGCGCGACCGCTCGCTGGACGTCACGGTTTTCGCCGGCCAGAAGCGCGGCTCGGCCTCGACGTCCGACTTCTCCCCCCAGGCGCTGCGCGAAACCGTCGAAGCGGCGTGGCATATCGCCCGCTACACGGCCGAAGATCCCGCCGCCGGGCTGCCCGACGCCGACAGCCTGGCCACCGAGTTTCCCGATTTGCAGCTCTACCATCCCTGGGAAATCGACGCCGACCAGGCCGCCAAGCTGGCGCTCAAGGCCGAGCGGGCCGCCAGCGCCGTCAGTCCCCTCATCACCAATACCGATGGCGCGTCGGTCAGCACCTTCGAGGGCCATTTCGTCCTGGGCAATAGCCGGGGCTTTCTGGCGGGCTATCCTTATTCGCGGCATTCGCTTTCGGTGGCGCCCATTGCGGGACGCGGCGCGTCCATGCAGCGCGACTACTGGTATACGGCCGATCGCCAGGCCAGCCGCCTGGCCGACGCGGGCGAGGTGGGGCGCTACGCCGCCGAACGCACCCTGGCCCGCCTTTCGGCGCGCCGCATCAAGACCGGGCGCTTCCCCGTCTTGTTCGAAGCGCCCCTGGCCCTGGGCCTGCTGGGCGCCCTGGTGCAGGCGACCAGCGGCGGCGCGCTGTACCGCAAGGCCAGCTTCCTGATCGACTCGCTGGGCAAGCCGGTTTTGGCCGACCACATCCAGGTCGTCGAAGACCCGCTGGTGGCCGGCGCCATGGGCAGTTCGGCCTTCGACGACGAAGGCGTGCGCACGCAGGCCCGGGACGTCGTGCTGGCCGGCGTCCTGCAGGGCTATTTCCTGTCCACGTACACCGCCCGCAAGCTCAATATGCGCACCACCGGCAACGCGGGCGGCTCGCACAACCTCAGCCTCGCCTCGCGGCTTACGCAGCCGGGCGACGACTTCCGCGCCATGCTGCGCAAAATGGGCACGGGCTTTCTGGTTACCGAACTGATCGGGCAGGGCGTCAACTACGTTACCGGCGACTACTCGCGCGGGGCGTTCGGCTATTGGGTCAAGAACGGCGAAATCCAGCACGCGGTGCAGGAAGTCACCATTGCCGGCAACCTGGCCGACATGTTCAAGCAGATCGTCGCCGTGGGCGCCGATGCCATCAATCGCGGCTCCAAGACGTCGGGATCCATCCTGATCGAGCAGATGGCGATTGCCGGGCAGTAGGCGTTTTGCCAGCGGCGCTTGAAAAAACAACAACTTATGCTAATATAGAGGGCTTTTCCAATTATTGGCTTTGCACGGGCGAGTTACAACGCTTAGGCGGGGCCATTTGGAGAAGGCGGGCCAAAATCCGTTTGGCCCTGTAATTCATTATTTAGGATGAACACCATCATGAAGACCTTTGTGGCCAAGCCGCATGAAGTCAAACGTGACTGGTACGTGATTGACGCCAAGGGCAAAGTCCTCGGTCGTGTGGCCAGCGAAGTCGCACGCCGCCTGCGTGGCAAGCACAAGCCAGAATTCACGCCTCACGTTGACACCGGCGATTACAT
>JBEBXF010000380.1:0-3397 GCA_040391725.1 Eoetvoesiella caeni
CAAGCGATATAAAAAAAGCCGCCAAGCTACTAAGCTGGCGGCTTTTTGGGAATTTGGCTTTTACTGCGTACAACGTTTCCCTTCCTCCACCAGCGGTGTTGGAAAAGCAAAATAAAAGAAGTAAACCAAAGAAACGTTGTTCATAGGTAAATCCTAGCACAATTTTTTTTCCACGCCAAGAAAAACCACCGGGAAAGCCGCCTGGCGCCTGCCCAAAAGCAACAATCGCGTCCACTTGATCCATCTCTCAGTTAATTTGAGTTGAAATGATTAATTAGGTTATGATTTTCATAGAAATCAATATCGAGAACAATTTGCTCATGACCGGAGCAGGCATCGCCGGCGGCCTGCATTCCGCTTCGGCATCCGCCGCGAAGCCCGCTCCCGGCTGAGGAGGGGCAACTTCCACCGCAAAAGGACGACCCATGAAAAATCGGCTCCGGACACTCAGGTTTTCCATTCTTGCCCTATGTACATTGGGGCTATCGGGCGCCGCCGGCGCCGTCACCCTGCAACAGATCAAGGATCGCGGCGCTGTGCGCATCGCCATCGCCAACGAAATCCCCTACGGCTACGCCAATCTCGACGGCGAGGCCCAGGGCGTCGGACCCGATGTGGCCAAACAGGTCATGCAAAAGCTGGGCATTGCAAAAATAGAATGGTCGGTCACCAGCTTCAGCGCGCTGATCCCGGGCTTGAAGGCGCAGCGCTACGACCTGGTGGCGGCGGAAATGGCCATACTCCCGCAGCGCTGCCGCCAAGTGCTGTTCTCCGAGCCGAACAGCTCTTACGGCGAGGGCCTGCTGGTTGCCAAAGGCAACCCCGACGACCGGCACTCTTTCGAGCAGTTCGCCAAGGGCGGCGGCAAAGTCGCCGTCATGGCCGGCGCGGATCAACTGGACATGCTGCGTGCCCTGAACGTTCCGCAAAGCAATATCGTCACGATCGCCAGCAATGCCGACGCCATTTCCGCGGTTTCGACCGGCCGCGCCAGCGCCTATGCGGCCACCAGCCTCACCGTCAACCAGTTGGCGAAAAAAAGCCCGCGCGTCGAAGCCGCCGCCCCATTTACCGATCCCGTCATCCATGGGCAGCCGGCGCGAAGCTGGGGCGGCTTCGCCTTCGCCGAGAATTCCGGCGCCTTGCAAAAAGCCTTCAATGCGGAGCTGGCCAAGTTCAAGCGCACCCAGGCGTGGCGCGACATCATGGCGCGCTATGGATTCAGCGACACCGACATGAAGGCCTCTTTCAACCAGGGGACGAAACAGTTGTGTGCCAAGTAAACCCATTGCGCCCAGCGGGCCGGCGAAAGGATGACGCATGATGGAATGGCTCGACTATCTCCCGCCGCTGCTCAAGGGCGCCTGGGTTACCGCGCAACTGGCCGCCGGCTCCACCGTGCTGGGCGGCTTGCTGGCCTTTGCCTTCGGCATTGGCCGGGTGGCCCCGTGCCAGGCGATCCGGGCGGTCTCCACAGCAATCATCGAGTTCTTCCGCGGCACGTCGCTGCTGGTGCAACTGTTCTGGCTGTATTTCGCCCTGCCGCTGCTGGGCCAAAGCCTGGGCGTGGATCTGCGCCTGCCGCCCGTGGCCGCCGGCGTCCTGGCCCTGAGCCTGAATATCGGCGCCTATGGGGCCGAGGTCGTACGCGGTGCCCTGCAGGCCGTGCCGCACGAGCAGCGCGAAGCCGCCCAGGCCCTGGACTTCACGCCCCGCCAGATACTCTGGCGCATCAGCCTGCCCCAGGCCATTCCCGAAATGCTGCCCAGCTTCGGCAATCTGGCCGTGCAAAACCTGAAGGACACAGCCCTGGTGTCGCTGGTGGGCCTGGGCGACCTGGCGCTGCGCGCCGAGCAGATACGCAACATCACCCAGGACAACACCACCGTCTATACCTTGTTGCTGCTCATGTACTTCGGCATGGCGCTGGTGGTGACATTGCTCATGAAACTGCTGGAGCGCTCGACGGGCCGCTGGCGCGGACAAGGAGCCTGACATGCTGTTCGGCATGCACTGGAATCTGGACGGCGGAAACTGGCTGTTCGCCTGGTCCATACTGCCCATGCTGCTGCGCGGGCTGCTGGTAACCATTCAGGCCACCGTACTGGGCTTCGTGGTGGCCGCCATCCTCGGCCTGGCGCTTGCCGCCCTGAAGGGCTCCAGGCTGCGGCCGGTGTCCTGGCTGGCCGGGGCGGTCTGCGAATTCATCCGCGATACGCCCCTGCTGGTGCAGCTTTTCTTCCTGTATTACGTGCTGCCCGACTACGGCATCGTGCTGCCGGCCTTTCTGACCGGCGCCCTGGCGCTTGGCATTCAATACAGCGCCTACACCTCGGAAGTCTACCGGGCGGGCCTGGAATCCGTGCTGAAAGGGCAAATCGAGGCCGCGCGCGCACTGGATCTGCCGCCGGCGCGGATCTTCGCGGTCATCGTGCTGCCGCAGGCCATCCCCCGCATCGTCCCGGCCCTTGGCAACTATCTGATCTCCATCATGAAGGACGTGCCGGTGCTGTCCGTCGTCTCGGTGCTCGAAATGCTGAGCGTGGCGAAGATCATCGGCGACCGCACTTTCAATTACCTCGTTCCACTGACCATGGTGGGCGCTTTGTATCTGATCCTCACCTTGATCGCCTCGGCGGGCGTGCGCTATCTCGATACGCGCCTGCCCAGGCAAGGACTGCCTCTGCGATGAACGAACCCATCATCAAATTCGACCGCGTCACCAAGCGTTTCGGCCAGGCCACCGTTCTGGACGGATTGAATTTCGAGGTCGAACCAGGCGAGAAAGTCACCATCATCGGCCCCTCGGGCTCCGGAAAGTCGACGGTGCTGCGCATTCTGATGACGCTGGAGCGCATCGACTCGGGCGTCATCACGGTTGCCGGAACGCCCTTGTGGCACGAGCGCCGCGGCGACGAGCTGGTGGCGGCCGGCGAATCCCATCTGCGCGAAATGCGCAAGCAGATGGGCATGGTATTTCAGCAATTCAATCTTTTCCCGCACATGACGGTACTGCGCAACATCACCGAGGCGCCCGTGCACGTCCTGGGCCTGTCCAAGCCCGATGCCCGCGAGCGCGCCATGGAATACCTGGAATTGGTGGGTCTGGCCGACCAGGCCGGCAAGTTTCCCCGCCAGTTGTCCGGCGGCCAGCAGCAACGGGTGGCCATCGCCCGGGCGCTGGCCATGCAGCCGCGCATCATGCTGTTCGACGAGCCCACTTCGGCGCTCGACCCGGAACTGGTCGGCGAAGTCCTGAACGTGGTGACGCGCCTGGCGCAGGAAAGCGAACTGACCATGCTGCTGGTGACGCACGAAATGCAATTCGCCAAGCAGATCTCCGACCGGGTCTGCTTTTTCGACAAAGGCGTCATCGTGGAGCAAGGGCCGCCCGAGG
>JBEBXF010000381.1:0-3395 GCA_040391725.1 Eoetvoesiella caeni
AGCCTAGGCAAAAACCCGAGGCGCCGTCGCAATAACACTGGGTGCGGCCACCGCAGCCTCAACCGCGGCGGCCGGCGCTTTGCTAGTTGGCGCGCGAACCGCGCTGTATCAGTTCGATCTGATAGCCGTCGGGGTCGGTCACAAAGGCGATGATGGTGGTGCCGTGCTTCATGGGGCCCGCTTCGCGGGTCACCATGCCCCCCTTTTGCTTGATCATTTCACAGGCTGCGTAGGCGTCCTCGACTTCCAGGGCGATATGGCCGTAGGCGTTGCCCAGCGTGTATTCGGAGGTGTCCCAATTGTGGGTCAGCTCGAGCACGGCGCCCTCGCTTTCTTCCTGGTAGCCGACGAAAGCCAGCGTAAACCTGCCTTCGGGAAAATCCTTGCGGCGCAGTTGCCGCATGCCCAGGACATCGGTGTAAAAAGCGAGGGAGCGATCCAGGTCGCCGACGCGCAGCATGGTGTGTAAAAGCCGCATTGAATTCTCCTTGGTAATGCATGCGGCAAAATCGGCCGCATGTCGTGGACGGCCCCATGATACGCCATGTGCCGGCGGGCGGGATGGTGCGCTTCGCCTGATTGCGCCTACTCCTAGATGAGCGGCAAGGTGGCCGGGTCGTGCTGGCGCAGGGCATTGCGCGCTTGTTCGAAGCCGGGCAATATCCGCCCGACTTCGCGCCAGAAGTCCTTGCTGTGGTTCAGCTCTTTCAGGTGGGCGATTTCGTGGACGATGACATAGTCGATGATGGCGCGGTCGAAATGAATCAGGCGCCAGTTCAGCATGATGTTGCCGTCGCTGTTGCACGAGCCCCAGCGCGTGGCCGCCGACGACAGGCGCCAGCGCCGGGCCCGCAACTGGCTGGTTTGCTGAAAGTGCTCCAGGCGCTGGTCGAACCAGTCCTTGGCCTGCAGTTGCAGCCAGGCATGGGCGCTGTCGCGCACGCGGTGGTGGTCGGCGTTGCGCGGCAGGGGCAGGAACAAGGCGTCGCCCTGTTCGGGCGCGAAGGCCTCGCCCTCGAAACGATGCCCGTGCGGGGCTTCGCCCAGACGCAGGACGATGTTTTTTCCCAGGTAGGGGATGGTGCCGCCATCCTGCCAATGGGTGTCGGCCATGGCCAGTTGTTCCTGGCGGGCTTGCCGGACTTGCAGCTTCTTGAGTATCCAGCGCGATTTTTCCACGATGGTGGCGTCGATTTGCGACAAGGTCACCCAGCCGGGCGCCGTGATTTGCAGGCCGTCGTCGTTGACGACCAGGCCTATGCTTTTGCGCCGCGAGCGCCGCAGCACGAAGCCGATCACCTGATCCGGGGTGCGTACTTCGCGCCAGCGGGCGCCGGCGGGCAGATCGGGAGGGCAGGACGTGACGATGGGCGCCATGGCTTCGGGGCGCCGTTCGGGCTGCTCCGACGGAACCGCCTGGCTCAGGCCGGCGTCGTCGGGGCCGAAAAGGTCAAGTTGCTGAACCGGACTCATAGCGTTCGGGGTTGAGCCG
Organism: Eoetvoesiella caeni; assembly: GCA_040391725.1. Lineage (GTDB taxonomy): Bacteria > Pseudomonadota > Gammaproteobacteria > Burkholderiales > Burkholderiaceae_B > Eoetvoesia > Eoetvoesia caeni_A. The sequence goes on from JBEBXF010000381.1 coordinate 1,493, forward strand.
GCGCATTTCGTCTTCTATCCATTGCTGGACTTTGCGGTTCAGCGCTTCGGCGCTGAGTCCCGCGCTGTCGATGGGCGGGCCGATGGATACGGTGACGAGTCCGGGTTTTTTGATGAAGGCGTTGCGCGGCCAGCATTCGCCCGCGTTGTGGGCGATGGGAATGACCACCGCGCCGGTGCGGGTGGCAAGCAGGGCGCCGCCCATTTTGTAGCGGCCGGTCTTGCCCGGGGCCATGCGGGTGCCTTCGGGGAAGAGCACGGGCCAGCGGCCTTCGTCCAGCCGCTGCTGGCCGACACGCACGACCTGCTCGAAGGCGTCGCGCCCTTTGGCCCGATCGATGGGAATCATGCGCAGCAGCGCCAGGCCCCAGCCGAAGAATGGGATGCGATGCAGCTCCCGTTTATAGATGAAGCAGGCTTCGCGGGGCAGGAAAGTGGGAAGAAACAGAGTTTCCCAGGCGGATTGATGCTTGGACAACACGATGGCGGGGCCGTCGGGCAGGTTTTCGATGCCTTTGACCTGCCAGCGTATGCCGGTTATGGTTCGGGCCGCCCAGATGGCCAGCGAGGCCCAGCCTGTGGTCAGCGGGTAGCGGATGCGCAGCGGCAGGGGCGCCCAGAGCATGCAGGCAAGGGCGTAGGGAATGACCGTGACGGTCAGGAACAGGGTGAGGAAAAAGGATCGGATGGCGGCCACGGCTCAGGTTTCCAGCCATAGATCGACGATGGCCGCCAGATTGTCGCCCACTTGCGTGCCGGCCGGAAGATCGCCGGTATCCCAGGTTTTCTGCCCATTGCCGGTCAAGACCAGCCAGGGCGTGCAGCCCGCGGCGGCCGATGCCTGCAGGTCGCGCAAGGAATCGCCCACGGCCGGCACGTTTTGCAGGTCGATGTCGTAGCGGTGCGCGATATCGAGGAACATGCCGGGTTTGGGCTTGCGGCATGCGCAGCCGTCGTCCGGCCCGTGCGGACACAGGAAGATGGAGTCGATGTGTCCGCCCAGTTGTGCTAGCTCGCTGCGCATCTTGGCGTGGATGGCGTTGAGCGTTTCGGTGCTGAACAGGCCTCGCGCCAGCCCGGACTGGTTGCTGACGACGACGACCCGCCAGCCCGCCTGCGACAGGCGGGCTATGGCCTCCAGGCTGCCCGGCAGGGCTATCCATTCGTCGGGGCTTTTGACGAAGGCGCTGCTGTCCTGGTTGATGACGCCGTCGCGATCCAATATGACGAGTTTCACTGGGCCAGCCTCGAGATGTCCGCGATCCGGTTCATGACGCCGTGCAGATCGTTGAGCAGGGCCAGGCGGTTGGCGCGCACCGCCGGGTCTTCGGCCATGACCATGATGTCGGCGAAGAACGTATCGACGGCGCTGCGCGCTTGCGCCATGGTGGCCAGGCTGTCGGTGAAGTTGCCCTGCGCGAATTGCGCCTCGGCCTGGGGCTTGAGCTGGCCGATGACCTGGGCCAGCGCCTGTTCGGCCGGCTCGGTGAGCCGGGCGGAATCGACCTGGCCTATGGCGCCGTCGGTCTTTTTGAGCAGGTTGGCGATGCGCTTGTTGGCGGCGGCCAGGCTGGCCGCTTCGGAACGGCCGGCGAAGCTGGCGCAGGCCTGTATGCGGGACAGGACTTCGTGCAGCGGCGGATGCAGGTCGAGCACGGCGTCGATGACGTTGCGGTCGTAGTCGTTGCCCAGAAGGTTGCGGTAGCGCTCGTAGACGAAGTGCAGGACCTCAGGCACGGTATCGGCGCCCAAGCGATGGGAGCCGAATGTGCTTACCGCTTGTTCCAGCAGCGGGCGTATGTGCAGCCCCGCGGCGTCCGGTATGGCCAGGTAGCCGCCGGCGCCAAGCTGTTCGAAGGCGCTGATCAGGCCCAGCGCGGCGCGGCGCAGGCCGAAGGGGTCGC
>JBEBXF010000382.1:0-3393 GCA_040391725.1 Eoetvoesiella caeni
CGCCGTCAAAAGCAACGATCTGCCGCTCATTCAGGGCGTCACCATTGTGTTCGGGGTGCTGATGGTGCTGATCAACGCCGTGGTGGACACCTTGTATGTCGTGCTGAATCCGCTATTGAGGGAGCACTGATGGGGCTGCATGTCGCCGGGCTGAACAGCCCTTCCAGGAAAAACACCGTGTTGCGGGCCTTGAGGGATCTGTCGCCCAAAGCGTGGGTAGGCCTGGGCATCGTGCTGTTCGCCGTGTTCGTGGCGTGCGCGGCTCCCTGGCTGGCGCCGCACAAGCCCGACGCGCAAGATCTTCTGAACATGCTGTCGCCGCCCATGTGGGACGCCAACGGCAGTCCCGACTTCCCATTGGGCACCGACGGTCTTGGGCAGTGCATTTTGTCGCGGGCCATCTATGGCACCCGGGTGGCCATCGTGGTGGCGGTGTCGGCCGCCACCGGCGCCATGCTGCTGGGCGTCGTCATGGCGATGCTGGCCGGGTATTTCGGCGGCTGGGTGGATCGCGTCATCGGCTATGTGGTCGACCTGTGGATGTCGTTTCCGCCCGTGGTGCTGTCCCTGGTGCTGATGGTCGGCCTCGGCACGGGGGTCGTCAATGTCATTCTGGCCATTGTGCTGGTCGACTGGACGCGCTTTTGCCGGGTGGTGCGCTCGGACGTCATCGTAATTCGGCGGCGCCAGTACGTGGTTGCCGCGCGCCTGCTGGGCTTCGGGCACTGGAAGACCATGTGGCGGGAAATCCTGCCGGCCGTCGGGCCGTTGATCATTACGCTGTTTACGCTGGAAATGGGCGTGGCCGTGATCGTCGAAGCCATCCTGAGCTTTGTGGGGTTGTCCGTGTCGGCCGGCACGGTGGCCTGGGGCGTGATGATCGCCGACTCCAGGGACTACCTGCACGAGGCGCCGTGGGGCATGCTGACGCCGGTGTTCTGCATATTCCTGCTGGTGCTGGGCTGCAATGCGTTGGGCGACGGCCTGCGCGAGTCGCTGGATCCGGCATTGCGCGAACGCGAGAGGGAACAAGGATGATCCGCTTCGAACATGTCTCGTTGTCGGCGCGGCGGGCTTCGGGCCAGATCGATCTGCTGCGCGATATTTCCTTCGCGGTTCCGCAAGGCAGGATTCTTGGGCTGGTCGGCGAGTCGGGCGCCGGCAAAAGCATGGTGGGCCGTCTTATCGCCGGCCTGGTTCCCGATGGATTCCGTATCACGCAAGGGCGTATTTTCCTGGGGGACACCGAGCTCACCAGCATGTCGCCCGCCCAGCGCGCCGCCTTGCTGGGCAGGAAGCTGGTGTTCATTCCCCAGGAACCCTTGACCGCCTTGAACCCGCTGATGACCATCGGCGAGTCCTTTGCCGAACAGCTGGAAATCATCGGCATGGCCAGATCCCGGCGGCCGGCTGAAATACTGCGTCGGCTGGAGGAAATGGAATTGCCCAGGCCTGGCGAAATCCTCCAGCGCTATCCGCATCAACTGTCGGGAGGCCAGTGCCAGCGGGTGTTGATCGCCATGGCGTTTGCCGCCGAGCCCGCCTTGATCGTGGCCGACGAGCCCACGACGGCCCTGGACGTCGTGACCCAGGCCAATGTCATGCGCATACTGGCCCGCCAGCAGAAGGCCAACGGCACGTCGATCATCCTGATCACCCACGATCTGGTCATGGCCTCGCACGTGTGCGACGAGATGGTGGTGCTGTATGCCGGCGAGGTCGTGGAAAGCGGCGACGCCCGCACGATACTGGCTCAGCCTCTGCATCCTTATACGCAATCGCTGAGCGGCTCCACGCCCAAGCTGGCCGGCGAAGTCAAACGCCTGCCGACCTTGGAAGGATTCATGCCGGGGTTGGGCGACCTGGGCGCCATCTCGGGATGCCGCTTCCAGGCGCGCTGCGGCATCGGCGACGCGCAGTGCGGCCAGCGTCGCATCGTGCTGCAGCAACTGGACGGCGGCCGTGCCGTGCGCTGCCTGAAGGTTGGCACGCCGTCCGGCGATACGGAGGCGTCCGTTGCCGCCGATGCGCGGGACTGTAGCGAGCAGCGCGCCGGCCAGGCCGACTCTCCGTTGCTCAGCGTGCGCAACCTGTCCTTGACCTACCGGTCCGGCGGCGGCCTGTTTTCCTGGGGAAGCCGCGCCAACAAGGCGCTGGACGATGTCTCCTTCGACGTGTACCGAGGCGAATGCGTGGGTATCGTGGGGGAGAGCGGCAGCGGCAAGAGTTCCATTGCGCGGTCGATTGTCGGCATGCACGGCGAGTGCGAGGGCGTCATCGAGGTCGACGGCATTTCCGTCATCGGCGCCCGGGGCGAAGCGCTCGAGCAGTTGCGCCGGACGGTGCAGATCATATTCCAGGATCCGCATTCCGCCCTCAATCCCAGACGTTCGGTCTTTCGCCTGCTTACGCAGGGCTTCGAGGCGCTGCCCGGCAAGGCCCGTCATGAAGCGGCTGTGCAACTGGAAGGCAGGGTCGCGAAATTGATGGACGATATCCGCCTGCCGCCAAGCATGCTGGGGCGCTACCCTTCCGAAATGTCGGGCGGGCAGAAGCAGCGCGTCAACATCGGCCGTGGGGTGTTTCTGGCACCCAAGCTGCTGGTGGCCGACGAAATCGTTTCCGGCCTGGACATGTCGGTGCAGGCCCAGATACTCAACCTGCTCAAGGAACTGGCCGGCCGGTACGGCATCGCGGTGGTTCTGATTTCGCACGACCTGGCGGTGGTGCGGTATTTGTGCCAGCGGGTGGTGGTGATGTACGAAGGCCGGGCGGTCGAGCAAGGCCTGGTGGACGAGGTGTTCTCGCGGCCGCGGCACGACTACACGCGCCGCCTGCTTGCCGCGGTGCCCAGCGGGGATCCCGGCAAGCCGTGGCCCGTGGCCGTTTAGCGGCTATCGACACGTGTCGATGACGCGGTCTTCTTGGGGGGAATTGGCCGGCTTCAATCGCCCGGCGCGCTCTCAGGTGGCCCGCGCGGCCGCCTGAGCCAGCAGTATGTATTGCTGCTGGGCGTGCTGCACGAATGCCAGCATGGCGCTGTGCACGCTGTCGCCGTTTCTTTCCACGAAGCCGTCCAGAATGCGTTTCAGGCCTTCTACGACCAGGGTCTGCGTGGCCGGATCGAACAGCGTGGCCGAGCGCACCAGCTGCGCGTGATCGGCGAAGCGCTGGATGGTTTCCCGCAGGCGCTTGTTCTGCACGGCGCCTATCCATATGGAGCGGAAGGCGATGTTGGCGTCCGTCATCATTTGCGAGTCGTTCTTTTCGGCGGCGCGCCGCGCCTGGTGATAGGCAAGGGTCAGCGCCATGTGCTGGTCGTTGTCGAGCAGGCCGATGACGCTGGACGCCGCGTGGGGCTCCAGCAGCCGCCGCATTTCGAAGACCTCGTAG
>JBEBXF010000383.1:0-3389 GCA_040391725.1 Eoetvoesiella caeni
TGCCTTCGTAGATGCTCATTTCGAGCATCTTGGGGTCGATGAGGATGAGGCGGGTTTGCGAGGCATCGGCCTTGTACAGCAAGGACAGGATCATGGCATTGATGCCGACCGATTTGCCCGAACCCGTGGTGCCGGCCACCAGCAAGTGCGGCATTTTGGCCAGGTCGGCCACCACGGGGTTGCCCGCGATGTCTTTGCCCAGGGCCATGGTAACGGACGAGGCGCTTGCGTAATAGGTTTGCGAGCCGATGATTTCGGACAGCTTGACCATCTGGCGCTTGGGGTTGGGCAGCTCCAGGCCCATCAGGTTCTTGCCCGGTATGGTCTCGACCACGCGTATGCTGACCAGGCTCAGCGCCCGTGCCAGGTCCTTGGCAAGATTGACGATCTGGCTGCCCTTGACGCCCGTGGCGGGCTCGATTTCGTAGCGCGTGATGACCGGGCCGGCCTGGGCCGCCACCACGGTTACCTTGACGCCGAAGTCGGACAGTTTTTTCTCGATGAGCCGAGAGGTGAATTCTATGGTTTCAGGCGTGACGGTTTCCTGCTGCTCGGTCACCGGATCCAGAAGGCTGACTTCGGGCAGGTCCCCGGAACCGCCTGCCGCCACGGGCGGCGGCGCGAACAAGGTTTGCTGCTTTTCTTTTTCGACGCGCACCGACTTGGGCACGGAAACGACGGCAGGCTCGATGCGCACAGGCTGCTCGTGCACCAGTTGTTCCTGTATGGCCACCACGCTTTCATCGCGCTCGGCCTTTTTGACCTGGCCTACGCGGCGGTCTTCACGGGCCGCTTTGAGCTCGAATACGCGCTTGACGGCTTTTTCGATGAAGAGGCCTATCCGCTCGAACAGGTGCAGCCACGAGAACCCCAGGAACAGGCTGGCGCCCACGGCAATGAACACCAGCAGCAACAGGGTGCAGCCGGTGACGCCCACGCCTCGGGACAAGGCCGCCGCCAGCAATTTGCCCAGCTCGCCGCCCGCGCCGCTGGGCAAATTGGCGCCCAGCGCCTGCAATTGCTGCGCCTCCATACCCATGGCGCCCAGGAACAGCAATACAAAACCGATGCCCACTTCCCAGCGGATGCGCGGCAGGACTTCCAGTTTCAGATTCGGCAGCAAGGAATTGGTGAGGCGGTAAAACCCCACGGCCACGCGCTGCGCCAGCAGCGCCACCCACAGCCACGCCGAGTAGCCGAACAGGAACAGCAGCAGGTCGGACACATAGGCGCCCAGCATGCCGCCGCCATTCTGGGCGCCCAGCGAGTGAACGGAATGCGACCAGCCGGGATCGGCCGGCGACCAGGTGGCCAGCACTAGACCCAGCCACGCGGCCAAAGCCGCGAACAGGATCCAGCGTGCTTCGCGAACCAACCCCGACAAGCGGGTTTGCAGCGCCGAAGGGCCATTGCGCACGTTGCGCGAGGAGCGGGAGGATGCAGCAGGTAATCTAGCCATGGACTCATTATAATTGCCTAAGTGAATTTTTCGGATTTTCTGTAATGACCACACCCAAACACGCCAAAGTTCTCATCCTGGGCTCGGGCCCGGCCGGCTATACCGCCGCCGTCTACGCCGCCCGCGCCAACCTGAAACCCGTGCTCATTACGGGGCTGGAACAAGGCGGGCAGCTCATGACCACCACCGACGTCGACAACTGGCCCGCCGACGCGCAAGGCGTGCAGGGCCCCGACCTGATGCAGCGTTTCCAGGCCCATGCCGAACGCTTCGAGACCGAGCTCGTTTTCGACCATATCGCCAGCGTCGACCTTTCCAAACGCCCGTTCACGCTTACCGGCGACACAGGCAGCATCTACACCTGCGACGCCCTCATCATCGCCACGGGCGCATCCGCTCAATACCTGGGCCTGCCCTCCGAGCAAAGCTTCATGGGCAAAGGGGTTTCGGGCTGCGCCACATGCGATGGCTTCTTCTATAAAAAACAAGATGTTATCGTTGTCGGCGGCGGCAATACCGCCGTCGAGGAAGCCCTGTACCTGTCCAATATCTGCGCCACGGTCACCCTGGTGCACCGGCGCGACAAATTCCGCGCCGAGCCCATCCTGGTCGACAAGCTCATGGAAAAGGTCGATCACGGCAACATGAAGCTCAAGCTGTTCTACGAGCTCGACGAAGTCCTGGGCGACGCCTCGGGCGTCACCGGCGTGCGCCTGCGCAACAACAAGACGGGCGAAACCGAAGGCCTGGCCGTCACCGGCGCCTTCATCGCCATCGGCCACAAGCCCAATACGGGGCTTTTCGAAGGCCAGCTCAACATGGAAAACGGCTACATCATCACCCAGGGCGGCCTGAACGGCATGGCTACGCAAACCTCGGTGCCGGGCGTCTTCGCCGCGGGCGATGTGCAAGACCACGTCTATCGCCAAGCCATCACCAGCGCCGGCACGGGCTGCATGGCCGCGCTGGATGCACAGCGATGGTTGGAGAATGCGGCCTGAAAAACCCGGCCTGGCCGACCTGAAGCGGCTGCGCAATGAACAGCGGGAAGCCGAAGCTCCCAAATCCGCAAGCCAGGCAAGGCCGAAGCGAGGTTCAACGCGCCCCGCAACCTCTTCTCGCCGTGGTTCCGCCGGCAGCACGGCGCCCGCCGGTTCGGTGGCGCGCGCCAAACGGCAGGACTCGTCGCGCAGCGTGCTCGACGCCAACGACATTCCCGCCGGGCACGGCCAGGCCGCCTACCCGTCCGCAACGGGACTCGACGACGAAGATCGGGCGCTTTTCCGGCAAGCCGTCAAGACCGTCCAGCCCATCAAGGACGCCCGGCGCGCCAGCCTGCCTGCGCGCACGCAGGCGACGGATCTGCTGCGCCAGCGCCGCGAGCACGCCATGGGACGCGAAACCCCCAGCCTTTCGGCCATTTCGGATCACTACGCCCCGGCGCATCTAAAACACGACGACACCAGTTTTTTGCAGACGGGCCATGGCCCCGATCTGATAAAAGGCCTGAAACGCGGCAAATGGCCGATCGAGGCCAGCCTCGACCTGCACGGTTCAACCCTGGATGAAGCCCGCGGACGCCTGGAGCAGTTTTTGCAATCGTGCCTGACCCACAGGATAAAGTGCGTGCGCATCGTGCACGGCAAGGGTTTCGGTTCGAAGGACGGCGCCTCGGTGCTGAAGCAGACGGTACGGCGCTGGCTTTCGCAGATGCGGGACGTAAAAGCCTATACCGAATGCGGGGAACAGGACGGCGGCGCCGGCGCCATACAGGCGCTCTTGAAGGTAGACACACCCCAGGCCGACCAATAGGTGGCGGAAGCCATCGGCCTGCCAAGTGCATGATGAATACGATGCCGGAACAGTGGCGGCCGGCAATGCAATGCAATGCCCAAATGACACAGGCCGGCGAGAGTATCGCCGGCCATTG
>JBEBXF010000384.1:0-3387 GCA_040391725.1 Eoetvoesiella caeni
TTCCCCAATGCCCGCTATCTTTTCGTGAAGCCGGAGTACGACTATTGGCGCAGCGAAATAGGCAAGACCGCGCTCGAGCGCACCGGCGACTACATCGAAGACAGCGTGCAGCCGGTGTTCGACGCCGGCCTGGCCGACCTGGTCGAGACGGATCACCGCATCGATGCCGCGTTGCGCCTGGTTCCCGCGCCGGGCCATACGCCCGGCCATGCCTGTGTCGAAATCAACAGCGAAGGCGAATCCGCAATCATTACCGGCGATCTGCTCCATCATCCGCTGCAATGCTGCTTCCCGAAATGGAGCACGCGCTTTTGCTTCGACCAGAATCAATCGCGCGCCACGCGCCTGGCCTTCATGAAAGAACATGCGGAACGGGGCACCTTGTTGTTCCCCGCGCACTTCCCCGCGCCGACTGCCGGGCGATTAAGCAAGGCCGGAACTGGTGAAGATGTCAGCTATAGCTATCGTTTCGTAGACGATGAGGCTAGCTGAGGGCTTGGCCGAGGCGGCGTTCAATTTTTAACCATCAAGGTAAATCGATGTCTACATTCAAAACCTGGTTTCGCAAATGCTTGGTTCTGGTTCCCATGGCCGGTGCGGCGATATTCATAGGAAAAAGCTGTGCAGCGCAAACGCTTCGCGTTGTGCATGACCAGCGGTTTCCGCCTTTTGCCAGCGTCGAGCAAGGCAAATCTCAGGGGCTTGCCGTGGATATTCTGGAAGCGGCGGCGAAGCGCGCGGACATAACGATTACCTTCGTGCCCGTTCCTTTCAAGGAAATGATGCCGACGGTGGAAAAGGGTGATGCCGATGCGGTCTTTCCCATTGCCATTACCGAGCAACGGCGTGCTACCTACGATTTCAGCGCACCGTTGTTGCCTACCGGTGGTGCGTTGTTCGTGCTGGCTCCGCAGAAAACACCGGACGGCCTTTCCGCACTTGCCGGGAAAACGGTGACTACCCCAAAAACAGGGCCCTTGGCAGGCTACATCAAAAAAAATGCGCCGAAGGTCAAGCTGGTGGTAACCGCGAACTACGAAGAAAGCCTGAGCCAACTGGTGTCAGGCAAGGCGGATGCCGCGGCCCTGAATTTCCAGGTTGGAACAGTGCTTGCCGCAAAATTGCACCCAGTAAAAATCACCGCGCCCGACAAGTTCTTCCTCGAGCTGCCGCTGGCTTTGGCGGTGCCAAAGGGGAAGTCCGCCGAGCTGTTAAAGAAGCTTGACGTGGGAATTTCCGCCATCAAGGCCGACGGCACATGGGCCGCCATAAACAAGAAATGGCTTGGCGAAGGGGCTACCGGATCCATGAAGCAATAGGCTTCCTGGCCCGAGCTTTTTACATTGCCCTTGTTATCGTTGCCCGCAAGGGCAGTGGCGCTTCCGTTTATTCGTCCTTGCCGTGAAGCAAGCGCATGAGAGCCTGGGCTTCGCTTTGCTCACCCGCCCAGTCCGCGGCAAAGTGCTCATAGGTTCGCGCAATGCCGCTGTAGACAGCGGACTCCGGGCGATCGCCCAGGTAGGCGGAAATCTCGTCCATTTCGGCGACCCAGCGATAGGCCTTCGGAAACATGCCCGGCACGGTGCGGCCCAGCCAGGCGAATAGATGAGGCTGGCTGGCTGCCAATTCGTCGCCCAGCACCTGACCCACGCCGTAGCGGTCGGCCGCCAGGCCCATGGCCGACCCCAGCGCAGCCAGGCCTTTGGTGATGCCGCCATAGCTCATCTTCAGGGCCGATGCGGCTCCCACCGGCGCGTCCAGCGCCTTCACGTCCAGGCCGGCGCTTGCCAGGCTGGAAGCGGCATCTCCGGTATTTCCCGACAGGTAGAAGGTGGTGGCCGCAACGGCGCCTTCGGCCTTGGGCGGCGGGCCGATGATGCTGCCATCCAGGAACAGTGCGCCCGTATTCTTCACGACCTGCTCAATGGCCAGAACCGTTTCCGGCGAGATCGCGTTGCAGTCGATGTAGACAGGCTTGCGCGGCGCGGCCCGCAGCGAGGGCGCCAGGCGCTCGGCAATGGGCAGCGCCTCTTTGGGCGGCAGGATGGAAAGCAGGAAATCCGCCGCGGCCAGCTCGTCGTCGCCGACGGCGATCATTCCCGCAGCCTGCGCCCGCGCCGCGCTGGATGCGCTGCGGCCTTGCAGGGATGTAAGCACCCTGGCCCCGTGCCGCGCCAGCAGGGCGCCCACGCCCGATCCCATATTGCCGGGGGCGGTGATTGCAATGGTTATGGCCATGAGAGATTCCTTTTGTGCAGCGTGAATGGAGGCGTTTTCGTGTTTAACGCAATATACCGTGGGCTTTCGCCCAGTCACGCAGGGCGTCGTTCATGCGAGTTTGCCAGCCTTCGCCCTGGGTTTTGTATGCCTCGATAACGTCAAGGTCGATGCGCAGATTCATTTGTGCCTTTTTCGCGCCAGGCGGGCGGCCACGGCCGCGCTTTACGAGTACGCCAGCATGGCGCTCGTCGGCATTTTCAAAAAACTCGCTGTCGAGTTCGGGGGTTTCGTCATACTCGGGCTGCTTGATGCGATGCGCGTCAACCTTTGCCAAGTCGCTGCGCAAAGTTTTTCTGTTCGCGTTCATTTGCCTTTCTCATTGAAATAATGTGACGAGATTCGCCCCGGTCAGTCCATACTACGATCACCATACGGCCTGCCAAATAACCGGCCGTGATCACCCGTTCTTCCGGGTAGTTGAACCGATTATCGATGTAATCCAGAGTTTGACCCTCGAAAACAATGGCTGCGTCTTCGAAGGCAAGACCGCGTTCCTCGAACGTATGATTTCGCTTACCTGGATCGAAGGTTATTTTCATTAATTATTGTATCCCCGAAAAATCAATATGCAACTCATTTCTATATTTCTGAGAATAAGATGAAGTTGTTATGCGGATGCGAGGCCGAGTTGCTGATTGCGATTGCATTCTGGGGGTGGAGTGGAAGCAGCGTCTATTGCGATAAGCCGCATTTATCACAAAAACTTTAGCTTTTTGGGATGACTTCGCCATGAGGGTTGAAGAATAATCCAGATACCGGCCGCGTTTATGCGGTGCTCTGGATATTCATAGGACGCGTCCTCATGCTGCTTTTCCTGCTTGCCTACCTTGGCGGTGTGCTCACCATATTAAGTCCCTGCATCCTGCCGGTGCTGCCGTTCGTCTTTGCGCGGGCCGACCAGCCTTTCATGCGTTCCCGTCTGCCGCTGCTGGCGGGCATGGTGCTGACCTTTGCGGTTTTCGCCACGCTTGCCGCGGTGGGCGGCGGGTGGGTGGTCAAGGCCAATGAATACGGCCGGTGGCTGGCGATTGCGCTTATCGTCCTCTTCGGCCTGGCGCTGATCTTTCCCGCGTTTTCCGAGATGCTTTCCCGGCCCTTTGTCGCCGT
>JBEBXF010000385.1:0-3348 GCA_040391725.1 Eoetvoesiella caeni
TCCCAGGCCAGCAGCACGTCGCCGATGCCGCGCTCGACGAAGGTGGTGGTCGATCCCCGCGCGCCGGAATCCAGCACCGGTACATGCTTGTAGATCTGGCCGACGAAGGCCTTGGCGCTGTCGACGCTGCCGCCCGGCTGCTTGAGCGCATAGCCCCACGCCGCCAGGAAGTTCCATCGGGCGCCGCCGGAGGTCTTGGGGTTGGGAGTGATGATCTGGATGCCCGGCTTGATCAGATCGCCCCAGTCCTTGATGCCTTTGGGGTTGCCCTTGCGCACCAGGAAGACGATGGTCGAGGTGTAGGGCGAGCTGCGATGCGCCAGGCGCTCCTGCCAGTTCTTGTCGATGAGGCCGCGCTGCGCGATGGCGTCGATGTCGGAGGCCAGCGCCAGGGTCACGACGTCGGCCGAGATGCCGTCGATGACGGTGCGCGCCTGCTTGCCCGAACCGCCGTGTGATTGCCTGATGACGACGTCGTCGCCGGTCTTGGCTTTACATTCCTTGGCGAAGACCTTGTTATATTCCTGGTACAGCTCCCGGGTGGGGTCGTAGGAAACGTTCAGGAGTTGTATTTGCGCCGCATGAACGGCGGGCGCGGCGGCGAAAGCCAGGAACAAAGCGGATAGTGCTATTTTTTTTGCCAACATATGCGTTACCTTGGAAGCAGTGGTTCGAGCGCTGTGCGCGGAAATTTTTCGAAGCTGAAAGTTTCAGAGCCTCCAGCTTATCGAGCCCGTGCTTCAAGGAAAACGAATGGTTTCACGATTGTTAATTCGTTTTTCGCATATGGGGCGCGGCCATCCTGGCGGGCGCAGGCGGGTTGCTTCGCCGGATTCCGGCAATGGCCGTTTGAGAAAATGGTTTTTCAGGGGGCATGGCATCATGGCGCGGGGCTGCGTTTGAGGCCATTTATTTCATAAGGAAATTTATTGATGAACGAAAATACGATAGTCACCACGGCCACCGCCACCGCGGCGCCCGGCCCCGACGATGAAAAACTGAAATCGGCGAAGACGATAACCCTGGTCGTATATGGTTTGCAGGCCGTGGCGTTCATCGTGGGCATTACCGCCATCATCGCCATCATCATCAATTACGTGAAGCGCGCCGATGTCCAGGGCACCTGGCTGGCTTCGCATTTCAAGTGGCAGATCCGGACCTTCTGGTACAGCTTGCTGTGGTCGATCGTGGGTGTTGCCCTGTTGTTCGCGGTGGTCGGCTATTTCATCCTGGTTGCCAACCTCATCTGGATCATCTACCGCATCGTCAAAGGCTGGCTGCGCCTGGTGGACGGCAAGCCGATGTACGCGGCGTAAAGCCGCCGGGCGGACATGGATTCAGCGTGGCGCTTGTGCGCGCCGCGGCTTGTTCGCGGATGGCGCACGGGAGCGGGCGGGCATACGCCTATAAATTCATGGGAAAACCATTGCCCAGGCTTCTTTGGGTTGTGAGAAAATAACGGAATCCTCTGTTTTTCCAGGTGGTTCGCCATGAAACTCCTTGCTTGTCTTGCCGCCGCTGCGGCCTTCGCCTATAGCGCGGCGGGCTTTGCCGTGCCTTTGGTCACGCCCGCCGAACTCAATACCCTGGCCTCCGACCCGGCCGTGCGCATCGTCGACATCCGGCCCGCCCAGGACTACAGCGCCAATCACATCCCCGGGGCTGTCTCCGCGCCCTATGGGCAATGGCGCGGCCCGGCCACCAATCCCGGGCAGTTGCCCCAGATCGATGCCTTGACCGCCTTGGTGCGCCGTCTGGGCCTTGGCGAGGCCAGTCATGCGGTCGTGGTGTCCTCGGGCGCCGATTCAACCGACTTCGGCGCTTCCGCGCGGGTGTACTGGACGCTCAAGTACCTGGGGCTGAACAATCTTTCCATTCTCAACGGCGGCGTCAAGGCTTGGACCGATGCGGGCCTGCCCCAAAATCAAACCGTGCCGCAAGTAGCGGCCAGCAGCTACACGCCTGTCTTGAACACGGCGCTGATCGCCACGCAGGATCAGGTCGCGGCCCAGATCGGCAATCCGCAGACCCGGCTCATCGATGCGCGTCCCGCCAATTTCTTTGAAGGCAAGGCCAAGGCGCCGGCGGCCAAGGTTCCCGGCACCATACATACGGCGGTCAGCCTCTCGTTCGACCGGTGGTTCAAACCCGGCACTTCCATTTTCGTATCCACCGAGGAAGCCCGTAAAATCGCCGCCCGCGATCTTGCCAAGCCTGCCGGCGAAACCATTTCGTTCTGCAACACGGGGCATTGGGCGGCCATCGACTGGTTCGCCCTGTCCGAGGTGGTGGGCCAGAAAAACGTCAAGCTCTATCCGGCATCCCTGGTCGAGTGGACGCAGTCGCCCGAGGCGCTGCCCATGGACAACGTTCCGGGGCGCGGCTCGCAAATTCTCAACGACCTTAAAAACCTGGTCGGCAAGGTTTCCTGATTCGTCGTAAAAATGCGCATTGCAGCCATGCCGTACCTTGCACTTGTGAATCGGGCGATTTCCGCCGCCGGACGATAGACAACCCATGAATCGAACTTCTCTCGCGGCCGTGATGGCCGCCTTTTTCTTGGCCCTGGTGTGGTTTGTATCGATGCGCCAGGCCGTCCTGTTCCTGGTGGGCGTGGGCATGGGGAGCGTGCTGGCCGGCGCCCGGTTCGGCTTCACCACGGGTTGGCGCCGTCTCATCGAACAGCGCGATCCGCGCGGCGTCATAGCGCAATTGTTTCTCATGGCCCTGGCGGCGGCAATCTCCATGCCGCTGCTTGCCGCGTTCCCGCACGATTTGGGCGCGGCGCTGGGGCCGCCCAGCATCAGCCTGATCGTCGGCGCTTTTGTATTCGGGGCGGCCATGCAGATGGCCGACGGCTGCGGCTCGGGAACCTTGTACAAGGCGGGGCTGGGCATCCCCCTGAACATGACGATATTGCCGGTGTTCGCGCTGGGCAGCTTTTTGGGGTCGGCCCAGCTCGAGCAATGGTTGAGCCTGGGCGCGGTCAAGCCGGTCGGGCTGGTGGGGCGGTTCGGGCCCTGGGAGGCGTTCGGCCTGACTTGCCTTGGCCTGATCGTCCTGGGGGCGGCGGCGCTTTTATGGTGCGGCAAAGCCAAGCCCTGGTTCGATCGGCGCTTGTTCATAGGCGCCGTATTGCTGGCGATCCTGGCTGTCCTGAACCTGGCCATTGCCGGCCAGCCGTGGGGGGTCGTATACGGCTTCGGGCTTTGGGTGGCCAAGATCGCCGTGGCGACGGGGGCGTTCGACCCTGCCTCCAACCCATTCTGGAGCCAGTCCGTCAACTTGACGACCTTGTAGCAGTCGGTTTTTCTTGATGTCACCTCCATTACCAATAACGGCATTCTG
>JBEBXF010000386.1:0-3330 GCA_040391725.1 Eoetvoesiella caeni
GACGATGGAAAGATAATCGTCGGGGATGTGCTGCGTGGGCTTTCCGTCGTCGCCCAGGGCGGCGCCCAGTCGGCCCACGTCGCCGGTCTTGAACCAGCCGTCCGGCGTGAATTCTTCTCGGGTTTTCTCGGGCATGCGCCAATAGCCCGAAAATACGTTCGGCCCGCGCACCTGCACATTGCCGATCTCACCCGCCGGCAGCGGCTTGCCGGCGTCGTCGACCACGCGCACGGAAACGCCGGGAAGCGCCCTGCCCACGGTTCCCCCGATGCGTTCGCCGTCCTGCTTGTCGTAGGGATTGGAGGTAAGCATGACGGTTTCGCTCATGCCGTAGCGCTCCAGTATGGTGTGGCCGGTGCGATCCTGAAAGCTGGAGAATGTCTCGGTAAGCAGCGGCGCCGAGCCGGAAATGAAAAGCCGCATGCGCCCGCATAGATTGTGTGTAAACCTTTCGTCGCCCAGGAGCCGCACATAATACGTGGGCACGCCCATCATCATGGTGCTTTGCGGCAGGTAGTGCAGGGCCTGCTCCAGGTCGAACTTCGGCAGCCAGATGGTTTTCGCCCCCGCCAGCAAGGCGCCGTGCGAAGCCACGAACAAGCCATGCACATGGAATATGGGCAGCATGTGCAGCAGCACGTCGTCGCTGCGCCAGCCCCAGTACTGCTTGAGGGTCAAGGCGTTTGCGCCAAGATTGGCGTGCGACAGCATGGCGCCCTTGCTGCGGCCTGTCGTGCCCGAGGTGTACAGGATGGCGGCCAGGTCGTCGCCGCGGCTTTCGACCGTGGAAAAGCTCGACGGCTGGGATCGGGCGAGTTCGGACAGGCTGCCGCCGCCGTCGGCTTCCAGCGTATACACCTGGACGCAACCCGCCTTGCGGGCCAGGCTTTCCACCCAGGGCAGGTTCGCGCCGGAGCACACCACCACCGCCGGCTCGGCGTCGTTCAGGAAATACGCCACCTCCGCCTCGCGGTAGGCCGTGTTGAGTGGCAGGTAGATCAAGCCGGATCGCAATGCGGCCAAATACAGCATCAGCGCTTCGGGCGATTTCTCGACCTGCACCGCAATGCGGGATCCCGCCTCCAGGTTCAGCCCCTTGAACAGATTGGCGTACCGCGCCGACTGCTGGTCGATATCGTTCCAGGTATAGCGGTTTTGCGGCGTCTCGATGGCAATGGCCGAACGGTCGCCGGGAAAGCCCGACTCCAGCAAAGAATACAAATTGGCGTTACCCACTGCGCAAAGCTCCTGAAAATGCGAAGGCCTGGCCTTCCCGACAATTGAAAATTCCCTCCGATAGGCGCCATTATCGGGCACACCGCCGTCCATGGACAGGAAATTTTGCTTGCGGACGATTTTCATCCTGGCGCGACGCCCGGCGGCAAAACAAAAGCCCGGCACATGGCCGGGCATATGAGGCGGCGCGGGATTCGCGCCGCCATCGGCAATGCTCCGAGGCTTATTGAGCCTTGGGTGCCGCGGGGGCTGCGGGCTTCTTGGCCGTTGCCTTGCTTGATTTCGCCTTGGAACTCTTGTGATGATGCGCCGATTTCGTGTGCGAGGTTTTGGCATGCTGCGTACCCGCCGCAAAAGCGGACGGCGCCAGCGCTACGCCCAAAGACAGAATCGAAGAAGATAGAGCAAGTGCGATACGCGTAGTTTTGGTCATTTAAACGACTCCAATAACAGTTGCCCGGCGGCCTATGCCTCCTGGCGAGAGCCCTCCCAACGGCGAGACTCTGAAGCTAAGAACCTGGAATTCGCGTTTGGTTCTGCGCACGTCATGGTGCGCGCAGGCTCATATGTAAAAATCCGAAACCTTACTCGGAATTGAAAATGAGCCCGAATGCGGAATTCCCCGGAAATTCGCCGCCGTGCCGTTGCTCTGCGTAACAAAACTGAAAAAACGTTGAATGCATCAGGACGGGCAAGCCGGCCAGCTCACCTGCGCGGCCAGCCGCTCAATTTCGAGAAATCCAGGAAACCGGCGGCCTCCTGCGCGCTTGGCTGTGCAAGCCGGGGCACAACCCCCAGCAGCGGCGCGTCCAGGCGCTCCCGCAGCGTATCGATGTTTTCAACCTGAAACGGCATGTCCGCATCGACGGTATTGACCACCCAGCCCGCCAGCTTCAGGCCACGCGCCTCGATGGCCTGGGCGGTAAGCACGGCATGGCTGATGCAGCCCAGCCTGAGTCCGACCACGAGAACCACCGGCAAGGCCAGGCGGCTTGCCAGATCCGACGTATCGAGCAGGGGCGTCAACGGCACACAGAACCCGCCCACCCCCTCGACCACGATGGCCTCGACCTGCGCGGCCATGGCGGCATAGCACTCTTGTATGTGTTCGATCCGCATGGCCACGCCTTCGCGCTGAGCGGCTATATGGGGCGCGATGGCATCCTGGAACAGATACGGCGAAACCAGCGACAGCGGCAGGTTCGCACTGCTGACGCTTACCAGGCTGTCGACATCCTCGTTGTGCCAGGCGCCATCCAGCCATTGCGCGCCCGCCGCCACCGGCTTCATGCCGGCCGCGCGCAGGCCGGCCCGCGCCAAGGCATGCACCAAGGCGCTGGCTACCAGCGTCTTGCCGATTTCGGTATCCGTTCCCGTCACGAAACATGAAAACTTCAACGGCCTGGCTTCAGGCATGATCTTCCTCCGCCTGGATGGCGTTCAAGGCGTCCAGCAACTGCCGCACGTCATCCACGGTATGCGCGGCCGACAGCGTTACCCGCAGCCGCGCCGTGCCGCGCGGCACGGTGGGCGGCCTGATGGCGGGCACCCATAGGCCCTTGCGAAACAAGGCGGCCGCCATGTCCACGGCAGCCTCGTTGCCGCCCATCACGATCGGCTGGATGCAGGTATCGGACATCAGCAGGTTCCAGTTCCCGCCGGCCAGGCCGGCCCTCATGGCATGGATCAGCGCCCCCACATGGGCTCGCCGCTGCGCGCCCTCTTCGCCGACGAAGATGTCCAGGCTGGTCAGCAAAGCATGGGCCAACGCCGGCGACGAGGCCGTCGTATAAATGTAGGAACGGGCTTTCTGCACCATCCAGTCGACGACGCTGGCATGGGCGGCCACAAAGGCGCCGCTTACGCCCGCCGCTTTACCCAGCGTGCCCAAATACACCAGATGGTCGGATCGCAGACCCAGGTGTTCCAGCACGCCATGCCCCCTGCTCCCCAACACGCCGAAGCCGTGGGCATCGTCCACGACCAGCCAGGCTCCGTGTTTCTCGCACAATGCCAGCAATTGCCGCAACGGAGCCAGATCGCCGTCCATACTGAACACGCTGTCGGTCACCACGACCTTGGTGGCCGACTTGC
>JBEBXF010000387.1:0-3329 GCA_040391725.1 Eoetvoesiella caeni
ATTTGGTCCGGACAATCGCTATGGTATATTTCCGGCCTTTTCAGCGGCTTGGACCGCCACCATGCGGCCGATCATTTCCTGTTTGACCTGTTCGCGCAGTTGCGGCGAATCTTTTGCGCCTTGGCTGACGAGCAGGGAAACAAATTGATCCACTTGTTTTTGCGTAAGGGGTTTGCCATTGACGGTGGCTACGTTTTGAGCGTAAACCGGCGCAGCGATGGCAACTGCCGCAGCGAACATCACGAGTCGTTTCATTAAATCGCCTTTACTAAGTTGTACTGGCAACAATTGCCAGAGCATGAATAGGGTACGGAATTAAATCGTGCATGCGATCATACACGAGTCGGTGGCGGGCCAAGGGGGTGAGGCCCTTGAATTGTTTGCAGGCTATGACAACGCGGAAGTGGCTGGCGCCGCCCTGCGCGCCGGCATGGCCCGCGTGCAGGTGCGATTCGTCGATGATTTCGAGCCGCGCCGGTTCCAGGCCGGCCAGCCGTTCGCGGATTTGCAGCTGGAGGTCGTCGTTCATGGCTGTTGTTCCGGTTCGCGGGGCTTGGGCAAGGGGCGCGGGTCTTCCTTCATGTAGCGGCCAAGCCATAGGGATTGCGCGATCACGAACACCAGCATCAGCGCCATCAGCCCGAACAGCTTGAAATTGACCCATTGCGCTTCGCTGAATTGGCCCGAGAACGCAACATAGAGGTTCAGGGCGCCCGAGACGATGAAAAACAGCGCCCAGCTCAGGTTGAGCTTGTTCCAGACGGGGCCGGGCAGGGCGATTTGCGCGCCCATGACCTTCTGGATGAGATTGCGTCCGAACAGCAGTTTTCCGCCCAGCAAAATGCCCGCGAACAGCCAATACAGCACGGTGGGCTTCCATTTGATGAAGGTGTCGTCGTGCAGGAGCAGGGTGGCGCCGCCGAACACCACGATAATGGTCAGGTTGATCCAGTGCATGGCCTCGATGGCCTTGCCGCGCGCTTTCAGCCAGATGATCTGTCCGATGCCGGCGGCGATGGCCACCGCCGTCGCGGTGAAGATATCGGAAAACTTGAACGCCAGAAAAAACAGGATCAGCGGAAAGAGGTCGAACAGGAATTTTTTCATTCGGCGGGTTCAAATTTCAGCGAAAGAGAATTGATGCAATAGCGCAGGCCCGTCGGCGGCGGGCCGTCGGGAAAGACGTGGCCCAGGTGCGAGCCGCATACATTGCACATGACTTCGGTGCGCACCATGCCGTGGCTGGTGTCGCGCTCTTCGCGCACGTTGGCGGGGTCGAGGGGTTCGAAATAGCTGGGCCAGCCGCAGCCGGCGTCGAACTTGGTGTCGGAGGCGAACAGGGCTGTGCCGCAGCCCACGCAGCGGTAGATGCCGGGGGCGGTGTTGTCCCAGTAGCGTCCCGTGAAGGCGCGTTCCGTGCCCTTTTGGCGGGCGACGTGATACTCCTCGGGAGTAAGAAGGGCTTGCCATTCGGCATCGGATTTATGGATTTTTTCCATTTTGCTGCACCTTGACTGCTGTAATGATGAGTTCCCGCAGAGTTTGCGTCGATAATCACCCGAACTATTTTAGTCATGTTACATCGACCGTGTATTCTTGCGCAGGTTCCCCGGCGCAAAGTTGATTTTCATACTTTTCATTTGTCTACGCAGGGAATCCCCTAAAAGACTTTGTATCGGGATTTGTCGATAATCGGGGTTGCGTATCAGGTAACTTGAGTCATTTATGCAGTCAAAGAGGAATTCCTCCCGCCGCAACCGACATTTCGTTATCGCTGGAACGGGCCCGGCTATGCAAATATAGCCGTATGGGCGTTGTGTCAGTTTCCTTTTTTTATTTGACGCGGACATTGTTCCTCTGGGGCGGTGTTGCGCGTCGGCTGTGATGAGGCAGCGGGCTTTTCCTAATCTCATAAATTATTGGTGTTGTGATAAATGGATTCGACAATCATATTCATCTTGCTACAGGATGGCATCTTGAACGGTGCTGTTTATGCATTATTGGGTTTGGCGTTGGTTTTGGTCTTTGTGGTTACCCGGGTCGTATTCATACCGCAGGGCGAATTCGTGGCCTATGGCGCCCTGACCCTGGCCTTCATGGTCAATGGCAAGGTTCCGGGCACGGTGCATCTTTTGCTCATCGTGGGCATTGTGGTGTTCCTGGCCGAAGTGGTTTCCTCCTTGCGCAACAAGGACTGGTCGAAAATGCCCAAGACCATAGGCTGGTCGCTGGTGCTGCCGGGCGCCTTGTATTTTGCGGCGCCCATGGTCGTCAGCACGACGACCCCGCTGTGGATCAACGTGCTGTTTTCGCTGGCCCTGGTCATTCCGCTCGGACCCATGCTGTACAGGCTCGTCTACCAGCCCATCGCCGAAGCCAGCGTCCTGGTGCTGCTCATCATCTCGGTGGCGGTGCACTTCGTGCTGACCGGCCTGGGGCTCGTGTTCTTCGGCGCCGAGGGCTGGCGCACCCCGGCATTCCTGGACGGCGACGTCCAACTGGGTTCCGTGACCTGGTCGGCGCAAACCTTCTTCGTGCTGGGCACTTGCGCCGCCCTGATTGTCGTGTTGTGGCTGTTCTTCGGCAAAACGCTGTATGGCCGCGCCTTGCGGGCCACCGCCGTAAATCGCCGCGGCGCACGCCTGGTGGGCATCAGCACCAATATGTCGGGCAGTCTTACCTTCACGCTGGCCGCCGCCATCGGCGCCTTGTCGGGCATGCTGATCGCGCCGGTCACCACCATTTACTACGACACCGGCTTTCTTATCGGCCTCAAGGGCTTTGTGGCCGCCATCGTCGGCGGCATGGTCAGCTATCCGCTGGCTGCGGCCGGCGCCCTGTTCGTGGGTATTCTTGAAGCTTTCTCGTCGTTCTGGGCTAGCGCCTATAAAGAGGTAATAGTGTTTACGTTGATTATTCCGGTACTTATGTGGCGTTCGTTCGGCACAGTCCATACCGATGATGAGGAGTAAGGCCATGAAACGTCTTCCCCTTATCGTTCTGCTTGTATTGCTGGTTGCGCTGCCTTTGTTTGCGGCCACTCCCGAATTCTGGATCACGCAACTCAACTACATCGGCCTGGCCACCCTGGTCGTCCTGGGCCTGGTGCTGCTGACGGGCGTCGGCGGCCTGACCTCCTTCGGGCAGGCCGCCTTCGTCGGCATCGGCGCGTACTCGACGGCCTACCTGACCACCGCCATGGGCTGGTCGCCCTGGGCGGCGCTGCTCGTCGGCCTCGTTCTCACGCTTGTGGTTTCCTACGTCCTGGGCGCCATTACCCTGCGCCTGTCGGGGCACTACCTGCCCTTGGGCACCATTGCCTGGTGCTT
>JBEBXF010000388.1:0-3325 GCA_040391725.1 Eoetvoesiella caeni
GCGTCCGGCCGGGCACAGCCGAAATCTACCTGCCCGACGGCGGCGATCAAAAATAATGCGACAGAGGCGGGCCAGTTAGCCGCCCCAGGCTGTTTGTTTCAGGGTTTGCGTAGGTCTTCGACCTTGAAGCCCGCCACGCTTTTGTAGCGGTTCGATATTGCCAGCAAATCTTCCCGGCTGATCACATCGTCGAGGTTTTCGAAGGGTTTGCCATCGGTTCGGTCGTGCACTTCTTTAAGTATGGTGTCCGGCGGTGCGATTC
Source organism: Eoetvoesiella caeni (assembly GCA_040391725.1). GTDB lineage: Bacteria > Pseudomonadota > Gammaproteobacteria > Burkholderiales > Burkholderiaceae_B > Eoetvoesia > Eoetvoesia caeni_A. The sequence continues at coordinate 263 of JBEBXF010000388.1, forward strand.
GATTCATGAGCACTACGTCGCCGGTCGCCTTGACGCGGATGCGATCGTATTCGGCAAGGGCCTTGGGGGTAAGGCCGAACTGCTTCAATTGCGCCACCAGGCAGGGTGCATCCAGAATGGCCTGCCCTGCTCCATTCGACCCGCGCGGCACCATGGGGTGCGCCGCGTCGCCCAGCAGCGTAATGCGCCCGAAGCTCCATTGCGGCAGTGGATCCTGATCCACCATCGGATATTCAAGAATGGTTTCGGTCTGCTGGATCATGGCGGCAATATCCAGCCAGTCGAAATGCCAGTCCTCGAACGCGGGGAAAAAGTCTTCCAACCGGCCCAAGCCGTTCCAGTCACGCTGGGCAGGGCGGGGCGATTCGATTTCCGCGACCCAGTTGATCAACTGATTGCCCTGGACGTCGATATTGTTGCGTATAGGGTAGATAACCATTTTGCCAACCGAAAGCCAGCCCGCGCGCACCATGCTGGCGCCGGATAGAAAGGGCTTCATGACCGTGGTGCCGCGCCACATGTTCACGCCCGAGTACCGGGGGGCCCCTTCGTCGGGATAAAGCTGCTTGCGGATGGCGGAATGGATGCCGTCGCACGCAACCAGCAGCGACGCTTGAACCGATACTGTCGCGCCATTGGAACATTCGAAGCTGGCTGCGATGCCGGTTTCGGTTTGCGTAGCGCCTGTGCATCGGTGGCCAAACTGGACGGATTCGTCGCCGAGCCGCTCTTGTACAGCCTGCAACAGTATGCGTTGCAGATCGCCGCGGTGAATGGAGAATTGCGGCCAGCTGTATCCGGCGGCCACGCCCGCTGGTTCGCTAAGCACAAACTGCCCGAACTTGTTGAAGAAGATGGACTCCTTGGTGGTGACGGCGGTTGCCGCCAATGCATCCGTCAGCCCCAGGCCGTCCAGGACGCGCACTGCGTGAGGCAACACATTGATGCCGGCGCCCAGCGGTTTGATGGTTTCGACCGCTTCGTAGACGCGGCATGAAATCCCTGCCTGATGCAGGCTCAGAGCCAGGGTGAGACCGCCGATTCCGGCGCCGACGATGAGCACTTCGCATTTTTCTTCCATGATTCGTTTCCGCTGTATAGGGTGCAGGTTGGACTCTGGCACCATTACAAAGGATTCGGATGTATTATGGAAATTTGAATATAAAATCAATTAATAAATAATAATTATGAATATCTCGTTCCGCCAGATCAAGGCTTTCTTGCAGGTCGCTCGCCTGGGAAACTTCACTCGCGCTGCTGAAAAAATGCATGTAACCCAAGCTGGCCTGAGCATCATGATGCGCGAACTCGAGGCCCAGTTGAATTGCCGGCTGTTTGACCGGACCACGCGCATTGTTTCGCTGACGGCGGAAGGCGAGCGGTTCCTGCCCGTGGCGACTCGCATAGTCGCCGAACTCGAGGCTTCCGCCGAGCAATTGGGTGAAATGACCAACAAGGCCAGGCAGGAGCTGCATGTGGGCGTGACTCCGCTGATCTCGTCCAATGTGCTGCCGCAAGCCTGGCAGTTGTTTCGCGCCAAGCATCCCGAAGTCAAGGTCAAGGTGGTGGATACCGACCCTTTGCAAGTGCAGACCCTGGTCGAGGCCGGCGAGCTGGATTTCGGCTTGGGGGCGTTCTTCAAGCCGACGGCGGGAATCGAGCTGATGCCTTTGTTTGAATATCAGTTGATGTGGATAACTGCGGGAGGCCAGTCCTGGCAAGAGGCCGGCGATGACGCGGGACGCCGATCCAGCGGCGAAGCCATGCCGGAGATGCCCGCCGGCACGGTTCCCTGGTCCGCGCTGATGGACACGCCGCTTATCAGCCTGCCTCCCGAGAACAAGATCCAGCAATGGATTGAAGGCCATCTGTCCGGCATCGGTCGCGGCCACGAAGAGCGGCCCACTTTCAACAATTTTGAGACCTTGATCGCCATGGTGTCGGCGGGTATGGGCACGGCCATTGTGCCTTCCTATGCCATAGCGGCGTGCCGGCGCCATGGCGTGCGGGCTGCCATGCTCGTCGAGCCGACGGCGCTCCTGGACTTCTATCGGATAACGAAGCGTGGGCGCGCCGTGGCCGGCGCCATGGACGACTTCATCGCCGCCTTCATGTCTGCAGTGCCTAGCGTTCCGGCAGACTGATCCGATGACGCGAACGGCCCAAGCGCGCCGTCGCTGGGGTATCGGCGGCAATTAATAAGCATATATTGTCAGTTGATAATATATTTAAATTTCTATTATGTGTTGCTGCGTTATCTAATAACCGTTGAGGCCTTTCCGCGGCGCGAATGGACCGCACAGGGCTGCCCGATAAAATCAACGGAGACATGAAAATGCAATTGCGCAGAGTTATTGGCCAGGCCATTGCGATGGCGGCATTCGGCTTGGCCGCCATGCCGATGGCGCAGGCCGAAGGCACGATCAAAGTGGGCCTGGTCGCATCGTTCACCGGGCCTTTCGCGTCATACGGCACACAGATGGATGCGGGCATGAAGGCTTACATGCTGCTCAACGGTGATACGGTCGCAGGTAAGAAAATCGAGATCATCCGGCGCGACACAGGTGGCGCCGGCCCAGAAATAGCACGACGGCAGTCGCAAGAGCTGGTGACGCGCCAGAAGGTGGATTTTCTGGTTGGTTACGGCTTGACGCCGGAGGCGCTGGCGTCAGCGTCAATCGCGCAAGAGTCGAAAACGCCGCTATTGGTGATGAACGCATCGACGTCGGCTATCGTAAAGAAATCCGACTACATTGCGCGGGTATCGATGACGACGGCGCAAGGTTCGGCCGCTACCGGTCTTTGGGCTCTCAAGTCTGGAATGAAAAGAGTGGTGTCGCTGGTGTCTGACTACGGACCGGGTATTGATTCCGAGGCGGCTTTCAAGAAGGTATACACGGAGGGTGGCGGAAAGATCATTGAGTCGATACGCGTGCCTATGAATAATCCCGATTTCGCGCCGTTCATGTTGCGCATCCATGACTTGAAGCCCGATGCGGTTTTTGTTTTTGTGCCGGCCGGCGAACAAAGCATAAGCTTCATGAAGAGCTATCAGTCGCGGGG
>JBEBXF010000389.1:0-3317 GCA_040391725.1 Eoetvoesiella caeni
ATGCTCGGCGGAGCCTTGCATCCCACAGCGGGCGATATTTTTTTCAATGGCCGCAATATTACGGCGGCCTCTGCCGCCTCCCGGGCGCGCCTTGGCATCGGGCGCACGTATCAGATTCCCAGGCCTTTCCTGGACATGACGGTGGAAGAGAATCTGCTCGTGCCCTTGTATGCCAGAAGTCCTTTTGCCAATCGCAAGACCGTGAGGCTCGAGTGTCAGGTGCTATTGGAAAAGACGAATCTTGCCGATGTCGCTGATTGGCGGGCCAGGGATCTACCGTTGTTGCGTCGCAAGCGCCTCGAGGTGGCGCGGGCCCTGGCACTGAAGCCGCAGCTTCTTATGCTGGATGAAGTGGGCGGGGGGCTGGTGGATCGGGAAATCGACGAGTTGATCGAACTTGTGCGTCTCGTAGCCCCTGAAACCGATGGCATCATCATCATCGAACATGTCCTGCGCGTGGTGCGAGAGTGCTGCTCGACCACCATGGTGATGAATTTCGGCGAGAAATTTGCCTACGGGCCTACGCAGGAAGTGCTTGCCAGCGACGATGTGGCCGCCATTTATCTGGGTTCGGCGCACAAAAAGCAGGGCGCCGCCGAGGGTACGCACATCACGCCGCAGGCTGGGGCCGAGCCTGTGCCGGATGCCGCGCTTTCCCAGGCCGGTCATGGCCTGGACAGCATCGTGGCGCCGGGGCGGGCGCCGTCCGGCGAAGCCGCCTCCGAGCTTTTGCGGCTCGAGGGCATATGCGCTGGCTACGGCCAGGCCAGGGTGTTGCATGGCCTGAGCTTTGGCGTAAAGGCCGGGCAGGCCGTGGCGATCCTGGGCTGCAACGGCGCGGGCAAAAGCACGCTTTCACAAGTCATCGCAGGAACGATCAAGCCCACGTCGGGCTCGTTGCGGTTCGACGGCGTCGACATCACCTCGATGGCGCCGCACCGGATTGCCGACCTCGGCATTGCCCAGTGCCTGGAGGGGCGCAGAATCTTTCCGACCTTGTCGGTAGAGGAAAATCTTCTACTGGCCGCGCGCCGGGTGGCGCCGAAGGATCAAAAAGAGCGGCTGGATGCGGTGTATCGGCTTTTCCCCATACTGGCCGAAAGGCGTGTTCAGGCGGGCACTTCGATGTCCGGCGGGCAGCAGCAGATGCTGGCGATTGGACGCGCGTTGATGAGCCGTCCACGCCTGGTTGTTTTCGACGAGATCAGCCTTGGGCTGGCCCCCGTCATTGTCGATCGGCTTTATGCGGCGCTGGACGTTTTGCGCAAGGCCGGTTTGACCATACTGCTTGTCGAGCAGGACGTGGAGCGGTCGCTGGATCTGGTCGATACCGCGCATATCGTTTCGCATGGAAACATTGTTTTATCGGGCAGCGCCGCCGAGGTGCGGAGCCATCCCGGGTTGAAAGAGCTGTATGTTGGCGCGGCCCAAGAAGAGCCGCGTGAATCCTTTGTGTTTGAACATTGAAAACGCGTTGGCATGCCGTGCCGCGCAACCACGAGGAGACATTATGAAGCTTGAGGAAGTCGATCGGTTGCTGGATCCAGCCCCCATGCAACTGGAAACGGGGTACGAACGCCTGGATACGGGCGTGCTGCATGTGGCGGCTCGTACCGACCTGCATCGCTGCACCGGGGAAATGTTTGAATGGTGGTTCCGGTTTCGGCCCGATACCCAGAAATACGTGTGGTGGCATCCGGTGGATCATGTCTTCAGCGATTGGGCCGAATGCCGCGATGGCACCCATGTAGGTTCCATCCATATTGTCGAGGAACGCTTCAGCGGATTGCCGGCCGAGAAGCTGTCGATCCAGTTCCGTGACGCCACGGAGTTTTTCGATGCCGGAGCCTATAATGCGGCGCGCCGCGATGGGCGGGTGACCGCGGCGGTATGTGGCCGAACCGGCATGGGGCACGAGCCCGCGCGCGATGGCGACAAAGTCCTGGGCGGTCGCCTGCTGCACATCGGCCGGGATACCGAGTGGGGATGCGCGTTGCGCAGCCATTTCTACTTGGGACAGGATCTGGTGGATCAGGGGATGAGCCCTTCGGAAATCGAGAAACTGGCCACGGACGAATTCGGCCGGGCGCTGTTGATGCATTGCTATAACGAATTCACCTTTCTTTCCCGGTTTCTGCCTTCGCTGTTCATTGCCGAAAACCGGGACAGCCGGCCCGTAGCCGTGCCCTGGTAGGATGGCGGCGGGCTGTCCCGGCGCGGCGAATGGCGTATGGCCTCCGATGTGTTCAAACGCCATAGCCATTAAACTGAGGCTTTTCTAGCGTCCACAAGCCCTAACCGTGCTGTTTCCAAGCGTCTCGAACTCAGCAGCCAAATGGAATTTTATGAAGCCAAATCCGCCTGAACAGGCCTTACACGACGGGGAGCCGGCAAACGAGCGGCAAGGCATACAGGTAATCGCCCGTGCCGCGGCGATCATGCAGATTCTTGCCCAGAACTCAGGGGGAATGTCGTTGGGGCAGATAGCCAAATCGCTTGCTCTGCCTCGATCCACCGTGCAGCGTATCGTCGATGCCCTGAATCAGGAAAATCTGGTCATTGCCGGATCGTCGGCCCGCGGCGTGCGCTTGGGGCCGGCCCTGATTCCCCTGGCTACCGCTGCGCGGTTCGATATTGCCGAAGTGGCGCGCAAATACATGCAGGAGCTTGCCTCGAGCCTGGGCGAGACTGTCGACCTGACCATTTTCGAGCAGGACAAGGTCGTGTTCATCGATCAAATAACCGGCTCGCATCGGCTGCAGGCGGTTTCGTCCGTGGGTATCTCGTTCCCCCTCCATGCCTCGGCGCCGGGCAAGGCGGTATTGGCGTGTCTGCCCGCGGCGGCACTGCAGAAGATCAAGAAAAAGATTCGTTTCGAATCGCATACGGCGCGTACCATCACGTCATGGGAAGCCTTGGAAAAAGAGCTGGACGAAGTGCGGCGCACGGGTATTGCCGTCGATTACGAAGAGCATGACGAGGGCATTTGTGCCGCGGCCATCGCGCTTCAGCGGGCCGGGGGTGACCTGGCCTCCATTTCCATTCCCGTGCCGACCTTGCGCTTCAAAGAGGCGGAGCGGGACATCGTGAACCAGTTGCTGGCCTGCAAGGAAAGAATAGAGCGCGATTTATTGTCCTGAGCCTTGTATGCCGGCGGGCGGTTTTCCAAGGCGAGCCGGTATAAAATACCGGATTCCCATCCCTTTTTTCGCTGGCTCTCCGGCATACAGGAAAAACCTTGTTCAGCACGCTCTCGGCCTACGCAGGCGACCCCATATTGTCTTTGCAATTGGCGTATCGCGACGATCCCCGGCCTG
>JBEBXF010000390.1:0-3311 GCA_040391725.1 Eoetvoesiella caeni
GAACAGCAATACTTTTCTGAGGCTACGAACTGTCTATAAAAGTCTGGCCGATTCAAATTTACCTTGCACGTTGTCATTTCGAATGACGAATTTGTCTAGGATTTTTCCCTAAAAATTTCTTCATTGCAGTTGACATATGACTATTACTGGAAAATCCGGTGACCTGTGATATCTCAGCCAAAGAGACGTTTGAGGCCAAAATCATGCTTCTGGCAGTTTGCAAGCGTGTAGTTAGTACGAATTCATGCGGAGTTTGGTCGAACGACTGCCGAAAGGCGCGGGCAAAATAACTTGGGGATAACTCCGCTATCGAGGCAAGCTTTTCGATGGTGAGCTTTTCCGACAGGTTTGCATGAATAAAATCAATCACGCGTTTTCGCGCTGCTGGCGCCAAGCCGCCGATGTTGTGACGATCCAGTTTTGAAGATAATGATGTGTATGTACGCAGGGCATGGATACCGAAAAATGTAATCAAGGATTCAAGTGATTCTTCTCGCTTCAGTCCGTTATATAGAAGTTCTTGACGTATTAGTGATGCAATAGCCAGTGCTTTTTGATCGACTACACCTAATTTTGGTAGATAAAACTCTGGCAATGCCTCCCCCGATTCACTGCCAGCCAAGTTGAGCAAACGCTTCTCTGTTATTGCGATGAGCAAGCTGTACTTGGTGTGTTCCCACCGAGAAAATAGTTCTGAGTTTTCTGGCACAATTTCGATGCAGCCTAAAGGAGCAAACCCGATCATCGAACGGTCACTGTTAATTGCGATGGTTCGTTCCGCCTGGGCAGAGAGCATAATTAAGAAAAAATAAGCTTTAGTCGCAAAATGGATCGAACCTGGCTCAACTGTAGCATCCGCTACAGCAGCTCCGTCACATTCAAATTTTCGTCCCCAGGCATCAGGGATCATTGCAAGAATTCCCAATTACTATCCCCTGTTTTATAAATTTTCAAAAATTCAATGCAAAGTTATTGATTACATTCGAAATGTTTTGCAGAAATTATAAGACTCACAATCGTGAAGATAAAAGAAATCTTTTATATAGTGCAGACGTTTGTTCTAAATCGATTGTTTTCTGAAAAAGACAGCAGAAATTTGCAATTTTCAGAGAAGCGATTTCATACGTCATGTGTATAATCCTAACGTATTTTGAAATTGAACGAAACATTATCTGAAGGTTTGACGATAGGTTTTGTCACTCCGAACATTTTAATCCCCAGATAGAACGACGATGCGACGCATAAGCTTGAAGTTAGTAACGACGGTTGGTCTTTTAACCCCTGGGCTGCTTCATGCGCAGGGAACTGGTGCTTCAATTGCGCCTTCATCAGATGCTGAGTATAAAAAGAACTGGGGGCTCGCTAAAATCAATGCGCTTCCTGCTTATCTTAAAGGTTATACCGGTAAAGGTGTTCTAGTGGCTGTAGTGGACGGTGGCTTTGATGTGAAACACCCGGAGCTGCTTGGCCGAGTAGATGAGGCCAACGCAAGATACTTTGGTAATAAATCCAAAAATACCAATGATGTATACCCAGAAGAGGCCTCAGATGGACATGGCACGCACGTTGCGGGAATTATCGGAGCAGCGCGAGACGGCAAAGGCATGCATGGGGTTGCATACGAATCGACAATCCTACCGCTTTTTGCTGTAGGGGTTGAAGGCCCAGATCCAAAGATTGCCCCAACAAACGCTGCAATTAAGTATGCAATTGGCGCGGGAGCTAAAGTATTGAACGGAAGCTATGGACCGCCAGATCCTCCCGTTCAAATATTTCTATTGGACGAAAATGGCAATCCTATTAAGGACAAGGAAACCGGTAAGGAGAAACCTAATCCAAACTACGTCCAACTTCAATACCAAGGTTTATATGCGGATCCTGGTAACCTTGCAGAGCAAGCAAATGTATTAAAAGAAGCAGCAGCAGCGGATATTGTAATGGTCTTTGCGGCAGGTAACGATGCTGACGATCAAAAGGAAGGCTATTCAGCCATTCCGAGCGGGCCCGGTATGCTGCCATTGATTACGCCAGAAAATACTAAGGCCGGAAACTTATATAAGTTTATTAACATAACTGCCAATGGTTACGATAGTAATAATCCGAAAACCTATGTCGATTGGGACGGAGAAATGGGTGAGTATGTGGCAAGTCTAGATTTTTCAGATTTGCAAGGCTCACTCATTGCTGTTGTTGCTGTTGGCAACGACGGCAAAATTGCAAGTTTCAGTAATCGTTGTGGAGCTGCAGCAGAGTGGTGTCTGGCCGCTCCGGGTGGCGACATTAACAAAGACATAGATCATCCCGATTATGAAAATGGGATATATTCAAGTTGGTTGCGCAATGATGCAGATAACAAGAATAGTCTGTATAAATCGATTAACGGAACTTCCCAGGCCGCACCCCATGTTGCCGGAGCTGCTGCAGTGTTGCGGTCAGCGTTTCCGTATTTGAACGCACAGCAGACGATTGAAACGCTTCTTACTACAACGACGAGAGAAGGATATGATGCTAATCCTGCCAAATTTACTAAAACTTTCGGCCAAGGGTTTCTCAATTTAGGGAATGCGATCAATGGTCCAGGCCAGTTCCGCTACAAAGGCGTGTTTGACGTTGATACACAAGGATACTCATCTGTCTGGTCAAATTCCATATCAGGTGTCGGTGATCTGACCAAGAGAGGGCAAGGTGTCTTGGTACTTACCGGAGACAACAGCTATACAGGTGGCACCAATGTGCTTGGCGGTACGCTCGGAGTTGAGGGCCGCATTGTTGGAAAAGTAAATGTATCTGACAGTGGCGTATTGGCCGGTACCGGCAGGGTGGGTGAACTCACTGTCGGTGACGGCGGTACTGTCTCACCGGGGAGTACGTTGGATGCCGGAAAAATTATCGATACCTTGACCGTTGCAGGCAATTTTATCCAAGAAGCGGGAGCAAACTATTTGGCTCAATTGGGTCCCAATGGTCAATCAGACAAAATTATTGTGGACGGTAGTGCCTCAATTGACCGTGGTGCATCGATAGAAATTCAAGGCCAGAAGGGTGCAACGACTAAACTGGGTCAACGGTATGAATTGTTGAACGTAAAAGGCGATATTGATGGTTCATATGGTACTTTGGTAGCTCCAGAAACACCCTTTGTGGATATGGACCTGATCTATGAGCCGAAGACACTGTTTCTGACCTTGGCTCGAAGCAAAACCTCCTTTAGCGCGGTTGGACACAGCCACAACCAGCGTGCAGCAGGCGCAGCAGCAGAAAGATTAAATGAAGGTAATGCTGTTTATGACAATGTGCTTTTTCTGAATGCA
>JBEBXF010000391.1:0-3296 GCA_040391725.1 Eoetvoesiella caeni
AGTTTTTAATTGGTGCAATATTCATTTTGGCACCCTTTATGCACATAAACATGCGTATATTTAATCACATGCTGCCCATAAGCAACAATCCTGAGCAGCCTTAATGGTATTCGCAAATAAAGGCAGCACATCCTTGACTCATCTACAGTCTGAATAAAAGCGCAGCATCAAGCAAGATGAACCGGATATTTTCGACTATGCCATTTGAGCCTGGAAGGCCGTACTAGCGTGCTGTTTGGCTAACTAGTGCCTCACATCGTCCAGATCAATCACTGCCTGGGCGATGGCGGCGATGCCTTGCTCTGACAGGTCGTCCGTCTGGATGGCCCGCCTTTGCTGCCAGGCCAGGAAGTTGCGGGCCTGGGAGCGCTGGTAGTGGGGGTCGTAATGCTGGCCAATAAGCTCGGCGAACAGCGGGGGCAAATTGCCTTCGCGCGCCCATTGCTGCCAGCGCTGCACGGTTTCGCCGCCCTGCAATTGCTTGAGCATGCCCAGCCTGTCGGCCAAGGCTTCGGCGTCGTCGCCCAGATAGGCATAGTCATGCAAAAGATAAGCCAGGCGCGCCTGGGGCGTGGCCTGGATTTCCACGCAAGGGGCTGCCCGCATGCGTTGCACCAGCGGCACCGGCACGGTCAGCCGGCCGATGCGGGCGCTCTCGCCTTCGACGTAGAGGGTGCGCTCCAGGTCCATGCCGTCCAGCGCGCTGACGATCAAGGTTTCGAACCGTTTTTGCGAAGGCTGCTCCACCCCTGGCAAAGCGCCCAGCAAAGAGCCCTTATGGCTGGCGCAGTGCTCCAGGTCGAGCACCTGCCGGCCTTTCGCGGCAAGCGCCTGCAAAATGCGGGTCTTGGCGCTGCCTGTGGCGCCGCATATGACCTGCAGTTTCAGTTGGGGGCACAACTGCGCCAGTTGCGCCACCACGTAATGGCGAAAGCTTTTGTAGCCGCCCGCCAGTTGCTGGGCGTCCCAACCCACCATTCTTAGCCAGGTCACCATGCTGGCGCTGCGCATTCCGCCACGCCAGCAATACACCAGAGGCCGCCAGCTCGCGGGGTATTCGGAAAGGCGCTCGCGCAGATGGCGCGCCAGGTTGGCCGCCACCATGGCGCCGCCGACGCGCTTGGCTTCGAACGCCCCTACCTGCACATACAGCGTACCCACGATGCGGCGCTCGTCGTCGTCCAGCACCGGGCAATTGATGGCACCGGGAATGTGATCCAGCGCGAATTCAGAGGGCGAGCGCGCATCGATGATGGCGTCGAATGCCCCCCTGTCCGCAACGCGAACCGGCACACGATGCGTCATTGACCGCCCGCTCCGGTCATGTTGTCGCGGATGCGATTCAGCAGATCGTGCAGCAGCGCCTGCTCTTGCTGGCTCAAGCCGGTTACCGCACGCTCGTAGATTTCCCAGGCGGGGGGCAGCACAAGGTGAAACTGCTTTTTGCCGGCCGGCAGGATTTTGATGACCACGACGCGATGATCGGCCGTACTGGATCGGCGCGCAATGTAGCCGGCCTTTTCCATGACGGTCAACGCACGTGACAGCGTTGCCTGATCCACACCCGTTACATTGGCCAGGGCGCTGACCCCCAGCCCGTCGTTTTCGCTGAGGAACGCCAGCACCCGCCAATGCAGCAGCGTCATGTGGTGCTCGCGCAGCAGAACCTGGAAATCGGCGTTCAGCGCTGCCGTGCTTCGGTTGAGCAAGTAGGGGAAAAAGGTTTCATGCCCCTGATACGCACGCCAGGGTTCGTGCCGTGGTTGGTCTTCTTGAATGTCCGGCACCGCCTCGGCATTCGGTAAACTCATGTTCCTGCTCCCTTTTTCTTGAAGCCAGTATTATCCTCCATGCTCCAGCTTGCGCTGGACATAGCCGACCAAGGCGTTAAGCCCCAGGCCCACGGCGCAGATCCACACCAGCGGCACGAACATGTCCACGGTCTTGTAGGCCCGCGCGGCCACGGTCAGCATATGCCCCAGGCCGTCGGTGGAGGCGATCATCTCGGCCAGGAACACCACCACGCACGCAATGACGCCCGACACCCGCACACCGGCCAGCACGGTGGGCATAATGGCCGGGAAGGTGACCTTCCACAGGCAGTTCGCGCGGCTGGTGCCGGCCGCCCGCGCCGACCAGATCAGTTTTTGATCGACGGAGCGCGCCGCCGCCCAGGTGGCCATCAGTACCGGAAACACGGCATCGGCCACCACCAGCGCCACCTTGGACGAGTTTTCAAACCCCAGGATCAGGATAAGGGCCGGGTACAAGGCGATTTTGGGGATGGGCGCGATCAGGCGCACAAAGGCATCGAGCATGGCCGCGCTCAGGCGCGACAATTGCGCGGTCAGGCCCAGCACCACGCCCAGGACGATGGCGATGCACAGGCTGAGGACAAGGCGGTATAGCGTAATGCCGAAGTCGTGCCAGAACTCGGCGCCGGAAGCCACCTCGACCAGCCGGCTCACCACCGCGCTGGGCGCGGGCAGCAGTTGCGGTTCGATCCAGCCCAGGCGGCACACCAGCTCCCACAAGACCAGCACCAGCAGCGGCGACAAAAAACGCTTCAGGCCAGCCACGCCCCTACCCGGCCTGCGCCGGGGCGACGAAACAGGCGCGGCGGGCGGCTTGCCGTTGCCGACGGAAGGAGTACCGGCTTCCTGCTTGCCCGGCAGGTTGCGGAACGCCATGGTGCGAGTCGATTCGGGCATGATCTTCCTATTTTGCATTACCTGATTGCCACGTCGTCGCCCGACTCGGCCCAGCGGGTCAGGCGGCGGCGCACTCGTTCAAACAGCCAGTTCAATACCACCCCCATCACGGCCAGGATAAGGATGACGGCATATACCGAGTCGTACTGAGCCATGTCCATGGAGGTGAACAGCAGATTGCCCACGCCCTCCTGGCGCGCGATCATCTCGGACGACACCATGACGATCAGCGCCATGACCACGCCCACGCGGCAGCCGATGAGGATCTCGGGCAGCGCGGCCGGCAGCACGATGCGGAACAGGCGCGACACCGCCCCCATCCCCATGGCCTGCGCCGTCCAGACCAGCTTGTTCTCGATGCGGCTGGCGCCCAGGCAACTGTGATACAGCAGCGGCAGGCTGACCCCCATGGCGATGACGAAAATCTTCGAGAAGCTGCCCAGGCCGAACCACAGCATGAGAATGGGCATCAAGGCCGCCTTCGGCATGGGGTACACCAGCGACACCAATGGGTTGAGGAATTCGTGCACCGCGCGGCTGCGGCCCATGGCCAGGCCCAGCGGAATGGCGAACACCGCCGCCCAG
>JBEBXF010000392.1:0-3281 GCA_040391725.1 Eoetvoesiella caeni
GGCAGTTTTCTGTGGTGGTTCAAGGGGTGCCGCGCTGTTGTGGCAAGGCTGATGCATTGGTGTTCGCTGTCGCGGGCAAAGAAGTAGAAGATCAGGGAAAACCCTGGCAGCAAGAAGATTAGTGGTGTACAACTAGGAGGGGGGGTTATGAGCCTGACACTAATACTGTCGCAATTGCTCAATGGTTTGCAATATGGTGTTTTGCTGTTTCTGTTGGCCGCTGGGCTGACGCTGGTGTTCGGCATCATGAGTTTCGTCAATCTGGCTCATGGTTCCTTGTACATGCTGGGCGCGTATTTCGCGGCCACCGTTTTCCGGCACACCAATTCATTCATGTTGGCGGTGCTGGCCGCCCTGGTCGGCTGCCTGGCGGTGGGCGTCGTGCTCGAGCGCTCCGCGGTTTCGCGCCTGTACCGGCGCGACCATCTGGATCACGTCCTGGTCACGTTCGGCCTGGTGCTGTTCTTCAACGAAATGGTGCAAATCATCTGGGGCTCGCAGCCCTTGTTCCTGCCCGTGCCGTCGTGGCTGGACAGCACCGTCAGCATCCTCGGCATGACCTACCCCGCCTACCGCGTGGCCATCATCGTGGTGGGCTTGCTGGTGGCCATAGGCGCTCATTGGCTCATCCATAAAACGCGGCTGGGCATGCTGATACGCGCGGGTTCGGTGAATCCGCAAATGGTCGGCGCGCTGGGCGTCAACATAAAACTGCTCAATGCCTTGCTGTTCGCGCTGGGAGCCATGCTGGCCGGGTTGGCCGGGGCCATCGCCGGCCCCATTCTCTCGGTGCAATCGGGCATGGGCGAGCCGGTGCTCATCACCACCCTGGTGGTCATCGTCATCGGCGGCATCGGTTCGGTCAGCGGCGCGTTCTATGCGGCGCTGGTCGTGGGCGTGGCCGACACGCTGGGACGCGCCTTCCTGCCCACCTTGCTGCACCAGTTCATGGCGCGCGACCTTGCCAATGCGGCGGGCCCGGCCATCGCCTCCATGCTTATCTATGTATTGATGGCGGTGGTTCTTGCCATCCGGCCGCAAGGCTTGTTCGCGGGGGGGAAATAATGTCGTCAGGAAGCATAAAGTGGGATGCCGGCCGTATCGTGCCGCTGGCGGTTTTCGTGCTGCTCGCCTTGGTGCCGGTGTGGGGCTACTGGACGGATCAGTCGTTCTACGTGGCGTTCTTCGCGCGCATGATCATCTACGCCATCGCGGCCTTGGCGCTTAATCTGGCACTGGGCTACGGCGGGCTCATCAGCCTTGGGCATGCCCTGTTTTTCGGTCTGGGCGCCTACAGCGTTGCCCTGCCCAGCTTCTACGGCATCGACAGCGGCTGGGTGCATTTGCTGGCAACCGTCGTCGCCTGCGGCATCGTCGGGTACATTACCGGCGCCATCAGCCTGCGCACCACCGGCATCGGCTTCATCATGATTACGCTGGCTTTCGCCCAGATGGGGTATTTCCTGTTCGTCAGCCTCAAGCAGTACGGGGGCGACGACGGCACCAGCGTCAGCAACACCAGCCATTTCTTCGGCCTGGATCTGGGCAACACCTATACGGTGTATATCTTTGCCTTCGTCGTGCTGGCGCTTGCCACCTGGTGGATGGCCCGGCTGCGCGTCGCGCCGTTCGGCATGGTGCTGCGCGGCGCCCGGCAAAATGCCCGGCGCGTCAATGCCGTAGGGTTTCCGGCAGGCAAATACCTGCTCATGTCTTATGTGCTGTCGGCCATATTGTGCGGCGTTGCGGGTCTGCTGCTGGCCAATCTAACCGCCTTTGCCTCGCCCAGCACGCTTTCCTGGGTCGTTTCCGGCGACTTGGTGGTCATGGTGGTGCTGGGCGGAATCGGCACGGTTTTCGGTCCTTTGCTGGGCGCCATCGTCTTTCTGGGGCTGGAAGAAATCATGAAATCCATCACCGACCATTGGATGGCGATATTCGGCCTGGCCATCGTGGTCATCGGGCTGGTGGGCAAGGCCGGCCTGGTCGGCCTGCTTTCGTCACGCGGCGGCGTCCGGCGCGGCAAGGCGCCGGCGGTCAACAAGGAGTCGGCGACATGAGCGAATGGTTATTGAAAACGGAAGCCCTGACCAAACGCTATGGCGGGCTGCTGGTCACCGATGCGGTTTCCATCGATGTGCGCCCCGGCGAGCTGCACGCCATCATCGGCCCCAACGGGGCGGGCAAGACCACGCTCATCAATCAGTTGTCGGGCGAACTGCGCGCCGACTCCGGCGACGTGCAGTTCATGGGCAAGCGCATTACGGCCCTTCCCATTCACGAGCGTGCGCGCAAAGGCCTGTTGCGGTCGTATCAAATCACCTCCATTTTCGAGGGCTTCACGGTCCTGGAAAACACGGTTTTTGCGGCCATGGGCGCCAAGGAGCATGCTTTCCGTTTCTGGAAACCCATGCTGGGGCGCGAAGATCTGGTCGCCATCGCGCGCGAAGCCCTGGGCGTCACCACCATGCTGCCCCGCGCCGATGTCCTGGCCGCCGAGCTGGCCTATGGCGAGCGGCGTCAATTGGAATTGGCCATGGCGCTGGCGGCTCAACCCAAGGCCCTGCTGCTGGACGAGCCCATGGCGGGCATGAGCGTGCAGGAATCGGCCGGCGTGGTAGAGCTGTTGAAGCGCCTGAAGGGAACCTACTCCATATTGCTGATCGAGCACGACATGGATGCGGTGTTTGCGCTGGCCGACCGGATCACCGTTCTGGTGTACGGCAAGGCCGTGATTTCGGGCACGCCCGATGAAATCCGCAACAATCCCGAGGTTCGGGCCGTATACCTTGGCGACGAAGCCAAAGCGTAAGGTAAAGATCATGACTGCATTACTCGATGTCCGTAATCTCCATGCGTCGTACGGCCATGCCCAGGCCTTGTTCGGCGTGTCGTTCCAGGTCGATGAAGGTCAGGTGGTGACCCTGCTGGGCCGCAATGGCATGGGCCGCTCCACCACCATCAAATGCCTGTTCGGCCTGCTTCCCGTGGGGAAAGGCGAAATCTCCTTCGACGGCAAGCTCACCAGCGCCTTGCCGTCGTACAGCATTGCCCGGCTTGGGCTGGGCCTGGTGCCTGAAGGCCGACAGGTTTTTCCCAATCTGTCGGTCGAGGAAAACCTGGTGGCAACCGCCAGGGCGGCCAATCGCGGCGGCAAGGCGCAGCCTTGGACGCTGCAGCGCGTCTACCAGTTTTTCCCCCGGCTCAAAGAGCGCAGCACGAACCTGGGCGCTCAGCTGTCGGGAGGCGAGCAGCAGATGCTGGCCATCGGCCGCGCGCTC
>JBEBXF010000393.1:0-3275 GCA_040391725.1 Eoetvoesiella caeni
GAGACTGGGTCTGGACTGCGGAAATGGTCATGGATCGATCAGAAAAAACGTAATTCAAGCGGGGCATTTTGCCACAAGCCGGGCCCAAGCATGCAGGCGGGGGGGTATCATTTACCCTTGATCCTCTATTATGACGACGTCATCGCCCGGATGCTGTTTCAAGAACTTTCCGATATTTTCTCGCCCAATGGCCCCATTGCATCGGCCGTGCCGGATTTCCGCTCCAGGCCGGCGCAGCTCGAACTCGCCCAAGCCATAGAAAAAGCGGTTCAGGCGCGGCAGGTTCTGGTGGCCGAGGCGGGTACGGGCACGGGCAAGACCTGGGCCTACCTGGTGCCCGCATTTTTATGCGGCGGCAAGGTTCTGGTGTCCACGGGCACCCGCACGCTGCAGGATCAGCTGTTCCGGCGCGACCTGCCGCGCTTGCGCGCCGCGCTGGCCCTGCCTATTACGGTGGCGCTGCTCAAGGGCCGCGGCAATTACGTATGCCATTATCATCTCGAGCGCCTGGGGGGTGACGACCGCGCGCTCAAGTCCCGCGCCGAAATCGCGCAGCTGCGCCATATACAGGTCTTCGCCCAGCAGTCCAAGACCGGCGACCGTGCCGATCTGGTTCAGGTTCCCGAAGACGCCGACATCTGGAATCGCGTGACTTCCACGCGCGAGAACTGCCTGGGCCAGGAGTGCCCCCATGTGCGCGACTGCTTTGTGCTGAAGGCCAGGCGCTATGCCCAGGATGCCGACCTGGTCGTTGTCAACCATGCCCTGTTCATGGCCGACCTGGCCTTGCGCGAGGATGGCATTACCGACTTGCTGCCGGCGGCCGACGTGGTGGTGTTCGACGAAGCGCATCAGTTGCCCGATATCGCCACGCGCTTTCTGGGCACCAGCGTGTCGTCCCACCAGCTTCTGGACCTGGCCCGCCTGGTCGAAGCGGCCGGGCTGGCGCATGCCCGCGAGTCCACCAACTGGAGCGAAGCCGGCAAGAAAATCGAGCATGCGGCACGCGAACTCCGGCTGGCGGCCGGAGCCATCGACAAACTGCCGGGGCGCAAGGCCACCTACGACGCCATTCCCAACGCCGAACAGTTCGACACGGCCCTGGAAGAGCTGCTGCAGGTGCTGGATCGCAGCGCGCAGCTTCTGCACGTGGTGTCGGAAAAACACCCTGACCTGGGCGCCGCGCATAAAACCTGCCTGGATCTGCGCGCCAAGCTGTTTCAGTGGAGCCAGCCCGACAGGCAGGGCCGCAATGCGCTGGCGCCGGCGGAGACGGCGGCACAGGGCGAGGCTGACACGGCCGGCGGGATTGCGGCGGCTCCGTCAGCCTCGCCGGCCGTGCGCTGGGTGGAACAAAGCCTGCACCATATGCGCCTGCACAGCGCGCCCTTGTCGGTGGCGCAAATTTTCTCGCGCTACCGTCGCGACGATCAAGCATGGGTATTCACATCCGCCACCTTGTCGGTGGGTGGCAATTTCGCGCATTTCCAGAAGCAGTTGGGCCTCTGGGACGCCACGACGCTGCGTTGGGATTCGCCCTTCGACTATGCGCAGCAGGGCGTCCTGTTCGTCCCGAAGAACCTGCCCCTGCCCAACGATGCCTTGTTCAACGAAAAATTCGTGGCGGCGCTGCGGCCGCTGGTCGAAATTTCTTCGGGCGGGGTTCTGGTGCTGTGCACGACGCTGCGCTCCGTGGAGCGCATTGCCGAGCTGTTGCAGGACGAGCTGGACGCCGCCGGCAGCGACCGTGTGCTGCTGCGCCAGGGAGAAAGTTCGCGACGCGTGCTGCTCGAACGCTTCCGGTCGGAAAAGAACGCTGTGTTGGTCGGCAGCGCCAGTTTCTGGGAAGGCATCGACGTGCCGGGCGACGCTTTGACTCTGGTGGCCATCGACAAGCTGCCGTTCGCGCCTCCCGACGACCCGGTGCTCGAGGCGCGGCTGAAGCTGTGCCGCAACGAAGGGGGAAATCCCT
Organism: Eoetvoesiella caeni; assembly: GCA_040391725.1. Lineage (GTDB taxonomy): Bacteria > Pseudomonadota > Gammaproteobacteria > Burkholderiales > Burkholderiaceae_B > Eoetvoesia > Eoetvoesia caeni_A. The sequence continues at coordinate 1,973 of JBEBXF010000393.1, forward strand.
TCATGGAGTATCAGGTGCCGGAGGCGGCCATTGCCCTGAAGCAGGGGGCGGGAAGGCTGATACGTTCGGAAAGGGATTGGGGCGTGCTGATGGTGGGCGACAGCCGCATCGTCGACAAGCCCTACGGCAAACTGTTGTGGCGCGGCCTGCCGCCTTTCGCGCGCACGCGCGACCCTGCGCAGGTGCTGGAGTTCTTCAATAGAAAACAGGCGCCCGGGGCGCCTGTGGAAGATACTGAAGAAACCATGCCTTCGGTGTAATTGTGGAAGGCTTCCCGCCGGATATCTCCGGGCTTCATTGCCGGTAATCAAGCGGGCCTCGCACAGCGGGAACCTCTATAGCCAGTTTATCGGGTTCCAGGCGCTTTTGGGTTCGTTGAGCCCCTGCTTGTAGTATTTGCTGTTGGGGAAGTTCTTGTCCAGAACACGCTTGGCGTCGTCCCGCAGTTCCGTCATGTTCAGCTTGTCGTACGACATATACATGATGTACAGGGCCTTTTCGGCGGCGGGCACGCCCTGGAAGTCGGTAATGACCGTTTGCGCGCGGTTGACGGCGGCCAGGTAGGCGTGCCGCTCGTAATAGTATTGGGCGACATGCACTTCGTTGTCGGCCAGCGTGTTGACCAGCCACGCCACCCGTTTTTTCGCGTCGTCGGTGTAGCGGCTATCGGGGTAGCGCTTGATGAGCTCGTTGAAGGCTTCGTAGGATTCGCGCAGGCCTTTGGGGTCGCGCTCGCTGGGATCCTGGCGGGTGATTTTGGTGAATGCGGCGCTGGGGGGCGTGAAGGTGATGAGCCCCTTCAGGTACAGCATGTAATCGGTGCCCTCGTGGTTGGGGTATTGCTGCTGGAAGCGGTCGATGGCCGCCAGGGCCTGTTCCGGCTCGTCGTCGCGCCAATTCACGTAGGCCAGCTCGATGAGCGCCTGCTGGGCATAGCCGCCGAAGGGGTAGCGTGACTCCAGGGCTTCGAGGTGGGTGCGGGCTTCTTTCCAGTTGCCGTCGCTGACTTCGGAATGGGCTTCCTTGTACAGGCGTTCGGCGCTCCAGCCGGCGGTTTTATCGACGTCTCCCTTGAAAGCGCCGCAGCCGGCAAGGACAATGGCCGCAAGCAGGAAAACTGCCGGGCGGATAAGCCTTTTCAGGCGGTTGGTGCCGGGGGTATTGGAGTTTGGGCGAGTCACAAAAGCGTCCTTGGTGTTAGCATTGCAGGCTGATTATATGATTAGTCGCCATGCCTGACACAGATATTGCCAAAGAAAGTTCAAACTATGCCCAGCCGCTGGAGTTCGAACTGCCGTTCAAG
>JBEBXF010000394.1:0-3261 GCA_040391725.1 Eoetvoesiella caeni
AACACCATGGCCGTATTGGCCTGCCCTTCGCCAAAGGTAATCAGAAAGCCAAGCCCGACCTGGCCGCCCACCATTTCGCCGACGGTAACGCCGATGACCGCCAGCGTCGCTCCGATGCGCAGCCCCGCCATCAAAAGGGGCATCGAAGCCGGAAACAGTACCTTCCAGAAAATCTGCGACGGCCTCATGCTGTAGGCCTTGGCAAGATTGAGTTGATCCCGGTCGGCGGTGCGCACCGACTGCAGTACATTGACCAGTATCGGAAAAAACACGATCAGTACCGTCACCACCAGCTTGGGCATGTTGTTATAGCCAAACCACATGATGAACAATGGCGCGAACGCCACCTTCGGGGCGATCTGCAAGGCAAGCAGATACGGAGACAAGACCTTTTCCCAGAGCCGCGACAATCCCAAGCCATAGCCGCAGACGGCCCCGAGCAAACTGCCCAATATGAAGCCGAGCACCACCATGCTCAGGGTCGAAAGGATATGCTCCCACAGGTTGTTGTAGTTCCACATCCGCATCAATTCCACCCATAGCTCCGTCACGGAAGGAATGATGTACTTGGGCACTCCCAGCAATGGCAATGCGTACTGCCAGGCCAACAGCACGACGGCCGCCAGCATAACGCTCAGGATCAAGGCCCGGCGGGTCGTCCGATCCGGTTCGGGCGGCGGCAAGGCAACGGCTTCAGCGCCTCCCTGGGTGGCGGGGTGCACGACGCGGACCGCCGGCAGGGGCGCCGTCGAAGTTGTGTTTGAATTCACCATGTTCTCCTTGGCTTCAGTCATCGACCCGGTCGCTCAGGTGCAGGGAGTTAAATAAATGCGAGGTGTACATGCGCGCGCGCTCCATGTTCTGCCGCGCCAGCGGATCGCTGCGATCGGGCAGGTCGACCTCGATTTCCTCGACGATGCGGCCAGGCTGCTCGCTCATGACCAGGATTCGATCGGACATGGCGACGGCTTCGTTCAAGTCATGGGTGATAAGCAGGGTCGTCACGCCCGAAGCGGCAATGGTGCTGGCGAAGCTGCGCTGCAGCACCAGTTTCGTCTGAGCGTCCAGCGCCGAAAACGGCTCATCCAGCAGCACGACGTCGGGACGAATGGCCAGCGTCCGCGCCAGCGCGGCCCGCTGGCGTTGCCCGCCCGACAACTGATGCGGGTAGCGCCCCGCGAAATCCTGCAGACGGCAGCGCTCGAGCTCCTGCAACGCCCGGCTGCGGCGTTCGCCCGCACTGAGGTTTTGCGCCTCGAGCCCGAACTCGACATTGCGCAGAATGGTTCTCCAGGGCAGCAGCAAGTCTTTTTGCAACATGAAGCCAACTTGAGGATTCGAGCCGCAAACCTCCTTGCCAAGCACCTTGACCCCGCCATTGCTGGGCTTGTCCAGCCCCGAGGCCAGATTCAGGATAGTGCTTTTGCCACAGCCCGAAGGGCCGACAATCGAAACGAACTCGCCTGGATGAACGGCGAAGTCGAGATCCTGTATGGCGGTAAACCATTGGCCGGGCCGCTGGCGCGCGGGAAAGCGCCGGGTGACTTGGGAAAACAGCAGAACAGGTTGCTCAAAAGCCATGACTTGCTCCTTGGAACGGCCCGTCAGGCCACGGCATACGGAACGGGCTTGCCGTCCCGGACGGCATCGACGTTGGCCATCATCATGTCGACCATCAACTTGGTCGCCGCCGGCGAGCGGCCCGCCATATGAGGCGTGACAATGACGTTGGGCTGGGCCAGCAGCGCGGGCGGCACATCGGGTTCGTGATCGAACACGTCAAGCCCGGCCCCTCCGATGAGGCCATCGGCGAGCGCCCGTACCAGCGCATCGGTATCGACGACGGAGCCTCGCGACACGTTGACCAGGAACCCGAAGCCGGCTTGCCCCAAAGCCCGCAGCACGGCGGCATCGACCAGCTTGCGAGTGGCGGCTCCGCCTGAACAGGCCAGCACCAGAAAATCGCTTTCGGCCGCCAGTTGCTCGATGGAGCCGCAATGGCGGTAAGGCAGGTCGTTTTTGGGACTTGGAGTGTGATAGGAGATCTTCATCTGGAAGCCCTCGGCCCGGCGCGCGATTCCGCGCCCCACATTGCCCATCCCGACGATGCCCAGGCGCGCCGCCCAAAGCGTCGGCCGCGCATGCTGCTCCCATTTTCCGGAGCGAATAGCCCCGTCGCTTTGCAGGTAGCCGCGTGCCAGCGCGAGCATCAATCCCACGGCATGATCGGCTACCGTTTCAGAATTCCCGCCCGGGCCGTTGGCCACGACAACGCCTCTTTCGCGCGCGGCGGCCGTGTCGATGCCTTCATAGCCGACACCATAGCTCGCCGCCAGGCGCAGCCTTGGCAGTTTTCCCATGGAGGCGCGGGAAAGGCCCACCACGCCGTTGGTGATGACCATTTCCGCCTCGGCCATCGGTGAATCGGAGGCCATGCCTTCGACTTCGGACGGATTGGTCAGGTATAGCGTATAGCGTTCGTCGAAAGCCTTGCGGGCGGCGGGCGCCAGCGGGAACATGCCCAGAACGACAGGTTTATTGCTTGTGCTCATGCTTGGATTCCTTGGTTCGGGTTCAGCGCGGCGAGGCGCCCGCAACGGCATTGGCGAGACGCCCTATACCTTCGATTTCAATGTCGATCCGATCGCCGGCTTTCAACGCGCGCGGCGGCTTCATGGCATAACCCACGCCTTCCGGAGTGCCGGTCAGAATGATGTCGCCGGGCTCCAGCGCCATGCCGGCGGAAAGCTGCGCGATAATGGCCGGCACGTCGAAAATCATGCGGCTGGTGCGGCTGTCCTGGCGCAATTCACCGTTGACCCACAAGCGTATCGCCAGGTCGGAAGCATCGAGATCCTGAGCAGGCACGATCCATGGTCCGAGCGGGCAACTGCCGTCCAGCGATTTGCCCTTGAAGAACTGCACATGCCGGCGCTGCACGTCACGCGCCGTCACGTCGTTGGCGATGGTCCAGCCATATACATGCTCCAGAGCGCGCTCAGCGGGAATATCGACGCCTCGCTTGCCTATGACCAAGGCCATCTCCGCTTCGTAGTCCAGAGCGGAAGTCACCTGCGCATGATCCGGAATATCAGCGCCCGGGCCGACGACCGACTGCGGCGCCTTGGTAAAGAACTGCGGCCACTCGGGAATGCCGGCCGTTTCACGCCCCTGAGCACGATCGCCCTCCTTGACATGGTCGAAATAGTTGCGGCCCACGCAAAACACATTGCGCCGGGGCCGAGGAACGGGCGCCAACAA
>JBEBXF010000395.1:0-3212 GCA_040391725.1 Eoetvoesiella caeni
TTCGGCGCCCGCGCCCGCGACGGCAAGCTGGGCCTGGACGAACTCACCGGCGGCACGTTCTCCATTTCCAACGGCGGCGTTTTCGGCTCCATGCTCTCCACGCCCATCATCAATCCTCCGCAAGCCGCCATTCTGGGCATCCATGCCACCAAGGATCGCGCTGTGGTCGAGAACGGCCAGATCGTCATCCGGCCCATGAACTACCTGGCTCTGTCGTACGACCACCGCATCATCGACGGCCGCGAAGCCGTTCTGGCGCTGGTTGCCATGAAAGAGGCGCTTGAAGATCCCCAGCGCCTGCTGCTCGATCTCTGATCCCCCAGGCATCGACCAGGAATCGGGCCCCGGAAATCGTACCGAAGCATTCGCGTACCGTTTGCCGGGGCCTTTCATTCAGGCGTCGTCCAGGCCGGCCTTGCCGGTCTTGTCCCGATGGCGCCTGCCTTGTTGCAGGGCGCGCGCGTCTCGTGCCGTCGCCCCAATTATTTATATCGAGTGAATACTATGGCTAAACAATTCGACGTAGTCGTCATTGGCGCGGGGCCCGGAGGGTACATCGCAGCGATCCGCGCAGCGCAGCTGGGCATGTCGGTGGCGTGCATCGATGCCTGGAGCACCGCCGACGGCAAGCCGGCGCCCGGAGGCACCTGCACCAATGTGGGCTGCATTCCTTCCAAGGCGCTGCTCCAGTCGTCCGAGCACTACGAACAGGTCAATCACCATTTTTCCGAGCATGGCATCGAAGTCAAGGGCGTGAGCCTCAAGCTCGACACCCTGGTGGGCCGCAAGAACGCCGTCGTCAAGCAGAACAACGAAGGCATTCTGTACTTGTTCAAGAAAAACAAGATCACCTTCTTCCACGGCAAGGGCTCGTTCGCCGCCTACGTGGACGGCGGCTGGAACATCAAGGTTTCCGGCGCCTCCGAGGAAGACCTGGTCGCCAAGCACGTCATCGTGGCAACGGGCTCGTCGCCGCGCGCGTTGCCCGGCCTGCCGTTCGACGAAAAGAAAATCCTGTCCAACGACGGCGCCTTGAGCCTGTCGTCCGTGCCCAAGACCCTGGGCGTCATCGGCGCCGGCGTCATCGGCCTGGAGCTTGGCAGCGTATGGCGCCGCCTGGGCTCGGAAGTCACCGTGCTGGAGGCCATGCCCGATTTCCTGGCCGTGGCCGACCAGCAGGTCGCCAAGGAAGCGCTCAAGGTCTTGACCAAGCAGGGCCTCAAGATCAGCACCGGCGTCAAGATCGGCGAAGTCAAGACGACCGCCAAGTCGGTGACCGTGCCTTACACCGACGCTTCCGGCGCCGAGCAGTCGCTCACCGTCGACAGCCTCATCGTTTCCATCGGCCGTGTGCCTCACACCGAGGGCCTGGGCGTTGAAACCGTGGGCCTGAAGCTCGACGAGCGCGGCTTCATCGTGGTCGACGACGATTGCAAGACCAACCTGCCCAATGTGTGGGCGGTGGGCGACGTGGTGCGCGGCCCCATGCTGGCGCACAAGGCCGAAGAAGAAGGCGTGGCGGTAGCCGAGCGTATCGCCGGCCAGCATGGCCATGTCAATTTCGCCACCATTCCAAGCGTCATCTATACATCGCCCGAAATCGCCTGGGTCGGCAGGAACGAGCAGCAGCTCAAGACGGCCGGCGTGGACTACAAGGCGGGCAGCTTCCCCTTCCTGGCCAATGGCCGCGCGCGGGCGCTGGGCGACACCACGGGCTTCGTCAAGATCCTGGCCGACGCCAAGACCGACGAAGTCCTGGGCGTGCACATCATCGGGCCCATGGCCTCCGAGCTGATTTCCGAAGCGGTCACCATCATGGAATTCCGTGGCGCGGCCGAGGACATTGCGCGGATCTGCCATGCGCATCCCACGTTATCCGAAGCCGTGAAAGAAGCGGCCCTGGCTGTCGACAAACGCACCTTGAATTTCTGATGGACAGCCTGAATACCGCAATGTATTCAGGCGTTCCAGGTGCATGGTCTTTGCAAGCCAAAAGGGGCGGGCGCAAGCCCCCCCTTTTTTCATTCATGATAAGTCCGGATTTATGAACGTTAGCGAGTATTACCAGCAGGCCCTTCAAGAGCGCGGCTACCAGGCCGATTCGGCGCAATTGGCGGCGATAGACCGTTTGCAGCGGTATTACGACGATTGGGTCGAGTACAAACAGGCCCGCTCGACGACGCTGCGCAAATTGTTCCGGCGGCCCGACATCCCCCGCGGCGTGTATATGTGGGGCGGGGTGGGGCGCGGCAAAAGCTTCCTGATGGATGCGTTTTACGTGACCGTCCCGGTCAAGCGCAAGACCCGGCTGCATTTCCATGAATTCATGCGCGGTGTGCACCACGAACTCGACGACGTCAAGGGCATGGCCGATCCGCTCGACGAAGTAGCCAGGCGCATCGCCAAGCGCTATCGCCTGATCTGCTTCGACGAGTTCCATGTCTCGGACATCGCCGATGCCATGATTCTGTACCGCCTGCTGTTCAAGTTGTTCGAGCTGGGAACGTCGTTCGTCATGACGTCCAATTACGAGCCTTCCACGCTGTATCCCGACGGCCTGCACCGCGACCGCATCCTGCCGGCGATCAAGCTCATCTACGAGCGCATGGACGTGCTCAACGTCGATACCGGCACCGACTACCGGCGCCGCACGCTGGAGGCCGTGCGCGTTTACCTGTCGCCGATCACCGAGTCCACCGATGCCGAGCTGCGCGGCATTTTCGAGCGTCTGTCCGACACGGCGGCCCAAAAGCCGGTATTGACGGTCGAGCATCGCGAGCTTCATGCCATCGCGCTGGCCGGCAGCATCGTGTGGTTCGACTTCGCCACGCTTTGCGCGGGCCCGCGTTCGCAAAACGACTACCTCGAGCTGGCCAATCGTTTCCAGACGGTCATCGTCTCGGGCGTGCCGCGCATGGCGGCGCGCCACGCCTCCGAAGCCAGGCGCTTTACCTGGCTGGTCGACGTTTTCTACGACCATCGCGTCAAGCTGATCATGTCGGCCGAATGCGAGGTCGAAGAGTTATATACTCAAGGGCCTATGGCCAACGAGTTCCAGCGCACCGTGTCGCGCATCATGGAAATGCAGTCGCGCGAATACCTTGAATCCGAACGCCGCGCGACCGTGACGCTGTAAGGGTTTGGCGGCCTCCATCATTTGCACTCAGAATCTATGACTTCCCGCGTTTTAACTGGCTTTACCTCTTCCGGCA
>JBEBXF010000396.1:0-3205 GCA_040391725.1 Eoetvoesiella caeni
CTGGACATGGAAGGGGCCGCTGTTGGCGAGGCGCTTGCTGGCCCAGATTTTTTCAAGATACGGTACGAACTCTCCCAGGGGTGGCAGGTGCGGCTCGGTGACAAAAACAGATCGCTGGGGGTTCATGACGTTTAGTTGGCAGGTGGGCTATGGAGTGTCGTCAGGCTTGCTGAAGCACCTTGTTGTACAAGTTATCGATTGAGTTTCGCGATTTTCAGTCAAATATTACATGCCCGTATAAAAAACAAATGGTTGATTAAAGGGGCGATTTCGTTCCAGAACAAGTGTTCGCCTGGGTGGCGGGGCAGTTATGCTGGGCATACGCCCAGCGCGTTGGCTTGGGGTTTCGCGGCAGCCTCCCGGGTGGTGAGGGCTGAGAATCCGCATGCGCGGTAAAAGCGCGACAAGCCGCAAAAACAGAGTCAATTATGAAAGATTCCGCCTCTTCCGAAAATTTTCAGCCCAAGGTCACGGTTGCCATTCCTGCCTATAAGGCGACCTTTCTCGAGGCCGCGATACGCAGCCTTCTCAGTCAGGACTTCACCGACTACGAGATCGTCATTTGCGACGATAGCCCGGATGAGTCGGTGAAAAAGGCCATTGATCCATTTTTGATGGAACTGGGCGAGCCGAAAATCCGCTACTTCAAGAATGCCAAAAGGCTATGGGGCGGCGGCAGTCTGTCGAGGTGCATAGAACTGGCTCGCGGCGAGTACATAAAGCCGCTGTTCGATGACGACCTGCTGCTGGCGGGCTGCATATCGACATTGGCCGCCGTTCTGGATGGCCATCCAGAAGTTTCATTGGTGTCTTCGCGACGCTATCTTGTCGATGAAAATGGAGAGCTTCTGCCCGATTTCATTGGCAATGTCATGCCATTCGAAGAGGACTCATGCGTGCACGGGAAGGATCTTGTGTCTTTCCTGGGCGACAACACCTTGAATTTCATCGGTGAGCCGTCGACGGTGATGTTCCGCCGTGAACACGTCTTGACGGAAATCGGGGCCTTGTTTCACCTGGGCGGGCAGCATATTGCCTGGGTGGGCGACCTGGCCATGCATGCCAAGCTGCTGCGCAAAGGCCACTTGGCCATGCTGTACAAGGCCTATTCCTGCTTCAGGATTTCCTCCGAGCAATTTAGCCATAGGGGGCGTGTCTCTCCTGGCGTGGGCGACAAGGGGCACGAGGACTTCAGGCGCATGATCCGCGAATTGGGGTGGTATCGCTCCAGCGACAATCATCTGGTCAGGGTAAAGCCGCTCGCACATGACAGGCACGCAGGTTTTGAGCCGGTCGAGCTATTCGAGCGCATCAGCCAAAAGCATCATGCCCAGAATGTGATGCAGTTGCAGCGGAAGTGGGGCGTTCCCGAATGGCTGGAGGCTCGCGCGCCATCCCCGTCCCGCGTCCTGGCCATCCAGACCATGCTGCAAGCCAACCCCGACGTCGGAACCCTGGGCATTGCGATTATCGTGCCGGATGGCGCGGATGAACGGGCGCTTGCGGACACCCTGGACAGCATCCGCGGCCAGCATCGACCGGTCGACGGCATCTGGGTCGTGGGTAAGGCGGATATTGCGGACGATGGCATCGAGCTCCTGGGGGAGGGCATGCCTTGGCCGCGGCGGCTGTCCGATCGTATTGAACGGGGCGGCGCGCCCGATTTCCTGTGCGTGCTGCATGCCGGCGATCGATTATTGCCGCACGCTACGCTGGTAATGGGCGAATATCGCCTGCGGCAGCCCGATCCGTTGGCCTGGTATTTCGACGAAGCCACCTTGAAAGACGGCACGCCGGCCAACCCCATGCTCAAGCCGGATTTCAATCTGGACTTGCTGCGCAGTTATCCGTATTTGGGCCGCCCTCTGGTAGTCAGCACGGCCGCGGTGCAGGCCGTTGGCGGGCTGGATGCCGGTTTCGGCGGCCTGGCGCTGGTGGATTTAGTGTGGCGCCTGGTAGAGCGGGCAGGGCCGCCTGTGATAGGCCATATTCCCGAAGTGCTGATGCATGGTGTCCAACCCTTGTTCCGTTGGGTCGAGGAGGACGATACTGACCGTTTGTCCCGCCAGGCCGTTCAGGCCCATTTGACGCGCATGGGAGTGCAAGCCGAGGTTTCGCCCGCCGGGCAGAAGGGCTTGCAGCAAATACGCTACGGCCACGATGCGCAGCCTCTGGTGTCCATCATTATTCCCACGCGCGACCAGTTGCCCATTTTGCGGAGCTGCGTCGATAGTTTGATGGCCCATACCGCCGATGCCAGGTATGAGTTGCTGGTCGTTGACAATGGCAGTATCGAACCCGATGCCTGCGCGTTCCTCGACGGGTTGGAGGCCATGCGGCTGGATCAGGTGCGTGTATTGCGTTGGCCCCGACCCTTCAACTATTCACGCCTGAATAATTATGCCGCGCAGCAGGCGAAAGGCGAGGTCCTGCTGTTCTTGAACAATGACATTCAGGTGGTCGACAAGGAGTGGCTTGCGCTCATGCTGGGACATGCTTTGCGTCCCGAGGTCGGAATCGTCGGCGCTCGCCTGAATTACCCGGATTCTCGAGTGCAGCATGGGGGCCTGGTTCTGGGCATGGATAATAGCGTGGGCTTTGCCTTTCAGGGCCTGCCCGGAAACCTGCAAGGGTATATGAGCCGATTGCAGGCGGCGCACAATGTCAGCGCGGTCAGCGCCGCCTGCATGATGATGCGCCGTGCGGTCTATGAGGAACTGGGTGGGTTCGACGAAGAATCGTTCCCGGTTTATTACGGCGACGCCGATTTGTGCATGAAGGCGACCCAGGCGGGGTATTTGCTGACGATCGTGCCCGATACGGGGCTGATCCACATGGGGGGAGCCACGCGCCTTCTGACTGAGAAATTCGGCCTCACTGCCACACCCGACGACGAGCAGCGTGATCACTTATATGCCAAATGGCTTCCGCAACTGGCGCGTGATCCGGCCTATCATCCCGCTTTCGGAAAGTTCTCTCCGGGCTTCGACTTGAGCCCCGATGCGATGCGCATTCAGGAGCCGTTACCCGGGCGACCGTTGCCTGTCGTGTTGGCGTCTCACGTGGATTGGCAGGGCTGCGGCCACTATCGGATCATCCAGCCTTTCAAGGCGCTGGAGGGCTGCCTGCAGGTCGAGGGTGGGCTGAAGCTGGGCGACTTCCACTTCACCGACGTGGCGCGCATCCAGCCCGAATCGATCGTGCT
>JBEBXF010000397.1:0-3179 GCA_040391725.1 Eoetvoesiella caeni
GCGCGCCGCCGCCATGGCCGCCCGCGACATCCAGGACGAGCAACTGGAACAACTGGCCGCCGCCGTCAGTCTGGCCGAAACGTCCCACCACGAAGGCAATGCCGAGCCGTTCATCGTGGCCAATTCCGATTTCCGGCTGGGCTGGCTCCAGGCCGTCGCCAACAGGCGACTGGCCGCCATCATCAAGCGCTTCGCCGACCACGTCCAGACCGTGCGCTTCGACACACTGCAAGTGGCCGCCACCCGCCAGATCGCCCTGAACGGGCTGACCGAACTGCTGCCTTTGTTCCAGCGCCGCGACGTGCTCGGAACCCAGGAGCGCATGGAGCGCTTCATCATCAGCTCGCAAGAGGCCTTCATTGCCGCCCGCTACTCGGCGCCTTCCGACCCCAAGCCCGCGCAAACATCGCCAAACGCCCGCTCCGATCACGAACAACGCCCACGGCCGGGCGTCACCGCAACCGCATGAAGAACACCACAGCAACCCCGCAACACGACTCCACCACGTCCCTGCGCATCGGCGTTGCGGGGGCGGGCGCCATAGGCTGTACGCTGGCGGCCACATTGGCGCATGCGGGCGAAACCGTGCATCTGCTGGCACGCGGCGCCACCTTGCAGGCAGTGCAGAACCGCGGCATACAGCTTGCGCGGGCCGAAGACACCATCCACGCCCCCGTCCACGCCGCGGCCGACGGCCGCGAGCTGGGCGAGCAGGACGTCCTGTTCTTGTGCACCAAGGCCCACGACCTGGCGCAAATACTGCCCGCCATCAAACCCATGGTAGGCCCCCATACCTGCATCGTCCCGCTCATCAACGGCGTGCCCTGGTGGTATTTCCAGGGAGTGCCCGGGCGCCTGGCCGGGCGCGCCGTCGAATCGGTGGACCCCGAAGGCGCGCTGCTGCGGGCCATTCCTTCGGAGCAGGTCATCGGCGCCGTCGTCTTCATTGCCGCCGAACGCTCGGCACCGGGCGCGGTGGTGTCGCGCAACCCCATGCTGCTGATCCTGGGCGAGCTGGACCACACCGAGACGCCCAGGCTGCAGCGCATTGCCGCCATGCTCAATGCCGCCGGCCTGCCGGCCCGCATCAGCCCGCGCATACGCGACCCGCTTTGGACCAAGATCATCGCCAATCTGGTTTCCAACCCGCTGTCGGTGCTTTCGGGGGCCACCCTGGAGGCGCTGTTCAGCGACCCTTGCCTGCTGCCCATCGTGCGCAAGCAACTGAACGAAGCCATGGCGCTTTCCGCCGCCTACGGAGCCCGAATGGAGTTCGACCCGGCTGCCATCATCGAACAGGCCGCCGGCATGGGGCCCATACGCACCTCCATGCTGCAGGACGCCACCCTTGGGCATCCCCTGGAGCTCGCCGCCATTGGCGACGCGGTGCTCGAACTGGCCCGCCTGCAGGAAATTCCCATGCCAGTCACGCAAGACATTCTTGCGCTGGTCCACTATCGCGACAAGACAGCACGTGCCGCACAACCACCACACGGAGCAGACAAATGAACGCATTAGCCACCCCGGAAGCCGTACGCACCCCCGTACTTCGCCCCTCGCACTGCAGCGAGGAGGAATGGACGCTGCGCTGCGAGCTGGCCGAGTGTTATCACCTTATCGATTACTTCGGCTGGACGGAAGGCATTTTCAACCATATTTCGGCGCGCCTGCCGGGACCGACCCACCAGTATCTGGTCAACCCATTCGGCCTGCACTACACCGAAGTCACGCCCGCCAACCTGCTCAAGGTCGACCTGAAGGGCAACAAAGTGGAGCCCTCGCCCTATGAAGGCAACCCGGCCGGCTTCGCCCTGCACGGCGCGCTGCACGAAGCGCGCGACGACATCCGCTGCATCATCCACACCCACACCACGCCCATCTCGGCCGTGGCCATGAAGCAGGACGGCTTCGACTACAACAATTTCTATGGCGCCCAGTTGTTCGGCCGGGTGGGCTACCACACCTTCGAAGGCATTACGCTGTACGACGACGAAAAGCCGCGCATGGTGGCCAGCCTTGGCGACAAGCATATTCTGGTGCTGCGCAACCACGGCATTGCCGTTGCCGAAGGCAGCATCGCCAAAGCCATTTTCCTGCTCTGGACGGTGCAAAGGGCGGCCGAGGTGCAATGCGCCGCGGCGGCGGTGCCTGGCGCCAACACGCCGCTGCCCGATGCGGTCAAGCAAAAGTGCACCGAGCAAACCACCATGCTGATCCGCGACAGCTCGTTCGCCGACAGGTTTTTTGCGGGGCTGGTGCGCAAGATGCACGCGGAGCGCGGCCCGAGCTGGTAAGCGGCGAAGACTGCGGACTGCATTGCGGCGCGCCGGATGCGGACCACGAACGGACCCGCCCAGGAGCAAGGCGCCGCCAGGCTTACGCCTCTGCCTCCGCGTCCAGGCCCAGGTAGGCCCGCCTTAAATGAGGCTGGGCCAGAAGTTCGTCGGGGGTTCCGGTGGCCACGATGCGGCCTTCCTCGAGCACGGCGGCGTTCTGCGCCACCTGCAGCGCCATGGTCACGTTTTGCTCTACCAGCAATACGGCCATGCCATCGGCGTGGATATCGCTGATTACCTTGAACATATCCAGCACGATGCTGGGCGCCAGCCCCAGTGAGGGTTCGTCCAGCAGCAGCAGGCGCGGCTGGGCCATGAGCGCGCGGCCGATGGCCACCATTTGCTGCTGGCCGCCGGACAGCGAGCCGGCCGGATTCTCGAGCTTGGGCACCAGCGCCGGGAACAAGGCGCAGACTTTCTCCAGAGACTGCGCCCTGGACGCCTTGGCCTTGGCCGTGTAGCTGCCCAGTTCCAGGTTCTCGCGCACGCTCATGCCGGTGAACAGGCGGCGCCCTTCGGGCACCAGGGCAATGCCCCGGTCGCAAAAACGGTGCGGGGCCAATTTGGTGATGTCCTCGCCGTCGAAGAACAGCTTGCCGGCGCTGGCCCGGTTCAGGCCGGCAATGGCGTTGATAAGAGTGGTCTTGCCGGCGCTGTTGGGGCCCACCACGCACAGCAGCTCGCCCGCGCCGACGTTGAGCGATACGTCCCACAAGGCCGTGGCGGCGCCATAGGCGACACGAATAGTCTGGATTTCAAGCATAGGCGCGGGCTCCGTCGGGCTCGTGGGGTTGCGGCGGCGATTCGGCGGGCTTGCCCAGATACGTCGCCACGACGTCGGGA
>JBEBXF010000398.1:0-3175 GCA_040391725.1 Eoetvoesiella caeni
CCCACGACAAGCGCCGTGGGCGCCCCCTTGGCATCGTGCGTGACGCCGATTTGCGGCACCAGCATGGCGTGCTCGTTGACGCCCTCGTGCAGGCGGGCCCGCACGAACAGGCCAGGCAGCAGAACCTGCTTGGGGTTGGGGAAAACGGCGCGCAGCTTCACGCTTCCCGTCGTCTGGTCGACCGTGATGTCGGCGAATTCCAGCTTGCCTTCGAGGGGGTAGACCGACCCATCGTCCAGCACGAGCTGCACCTTGGCCTCGTTGGGGCCCGCCGCCTGCAACTGGCCGTTCGCCAATTCGCGGCGCAGGCGCATCAGGTCGACCGTCGATTGCGTGACGTCCACGTAGATGGGATCGGTCTGCTGAACCGTGGCCATCAGCGTCGCGGCGCTCGCCTGCACGTAGGCGCCCGGCGTCACGTTGGACAGGCCGATGATTCCCGTAATGGGCGAGGCCACATTGGTATAGCCAAGATTGATCTTCGCGATCTCGACGGCGGCCTTGCCGGAAGCGACATCGGCGGCGGCCTGCTTTTGCGCGGCGACCGCATTGACGTAGTCCTGCTTGCTGACCGCGTTCGCCGCCACCAGCACCTTGTCCCGGTCGGCCTGAGCCGACGTGGAGGCAAGATTGGCCTGCGCCTTCAGCAAGACGGCTTTTGCGCTGTCCAGCGCCGCCTGGTAGGGAGCGGGATCGATCTGGTAAAGGCGCTGGCCTTCCTTGACCCGGCTGCCTTCCTTGAAGTCGCGCCGCTGGACAATGCCGTCGACCCGCGCGCGCACCTGGGCAACCAGGTACGCCGAGGTGCGGCCCGGCAGCTCGGTGGTCACCGGAACGCTTTGCGGCTGCACCGTGACGACGCCGACCTCCACGGGTTTGTCAGGAGGCGGCTGCGTCTTTTTGCAACCGGCCAGCGCCAGCAGCGCTATAGCGGTAAAAAAGCAATAAGCCCCCTTCGGGGGAATCCGACCAACACGCATGGAGCAACCTCTATGCCAGGACTGGGTTATTCGGTACAAAGCGACGGACGACGAAGACGGGTATCGTGACTACCAGTCAAACTGGCATGAACCATCAGAATTGCGGCTGCCATTATAGGCTTTCAACCATGAAGGTAAAGGGGTAAACAACCCTATTATTATGATGACGGCCCGACTTGTCATCCGGCTGTCATCTGGCTGTCATCCACGGCGTATCCGCCCCGCCCCCGCGTCGCATTCACGAACATCTCGATCAGGGCGGCAAGCTGGCCGCGCGGCGCAGCCACCCGCCAGCGCACGCCCTGCTCATCGAACTCCTCGGCCTCGATGCGCGCGCCGAAGCCGGCCAGGCGCGACTGCACCAGCGCCATGTCGCCGAACGCGCAATGCAACGACAGCCGCGCTTCTTCCACCAGCTCGACGCGGGCGCCCAGGCGCAGGCATTGCGCCGCCACCCCGCCGTAAGCGCGCACCAACCCGCCCGTTCCCAGCTTGACGCCTCCGAACCAGCGCACCACCAGCACCGCCACGCGGTCGCATTGCTGGCCTTCGATGGCCTGGAGGATAGGCCGGCCCGCCGTGCCGCCCGGCTCGCCGTCGTCATGGAAGCGGTAGGCGTTGCCGATGCGGTAGGCCCAGCAATTGTGCGTCGCCTCGGGCACGCTGTGCGCCGCAAAAAAAAGCATGGCTTCGTCGGCGCTGCGCGCCGGCGCGGCCATCGCCATGAAGCGGCTCTTGCGGATTTCTTCCTGATAGGTACTGGGTTCCGTCAGCGTATACAACATAGGATGGCAGCCCCCAGGAAAAATCGGCGCATGGCGCCGATTGAAACTGAAACGACAATCCCGCCGGTCAGGCCTCGATGCCCCGGGAGGCCAGATAATCGTCGTAGCCGCCCATGTAGTCGATCAACTTGCCATCGGGCAGGATTTCGATGATGCGCGTGGCCAGCCCCGAAACGAATTCGCGGTCATGCGAAACGAAGACCAGGGTGCCTTCGTACTTTTCCAGCGCGTACTGCAGCGACTCGATCGACTCCATGTCCAGGTGGTTGGTGGGTTCATCCAGCAGCATCACGTTATGGCGGCCCAGCATCAGCCGGCCAAAGCTCATGCGGTTTTTTTCACCGCCCGAAAGCACCTTGACCGCCTTGACGATGTCGTCGGCCGAGAACAGCAGGCGGCCCAGCACCGAACGCATGGCCTGGTCGTCGTCGCCGGGCTGGCGGTAATCGGACAGCCAGTCGAACAGGTTCTTGTCGGACTGGAACTGCTCGGAAACGTCCTGGGCCATATAGCCGATATCGGCATTGTCGGACCACTTGACGCTGCCCTTGTCGGGGGCCAGATCGCCGGCCAGCATGCGCAGCAGCGTCGTCTTGCCGACCCCGTTGGCGCCGATGATGGCGATTTTCTCACCGGCCTCGACCATGGCCGAGAAGGGATGGATGACCGGACGGTCGAACGATTTGGCCAGTCCCTCGATGGTGACGGCCAGCCGGTGCATGACTTTGTTCTGCTCGAAGCGGATATAAGGATTCTGGCGCGAAGAAGGCTTGACCTCGACGGTTTCCGCCTTGATGCGGTCGATCTGCTTGAGCCGCGACGTGGCCTGGCGCGACTTGGACTTGTTGGCCGCGAAACGGCGCACGAAGTCCTGCAGCTCGGCCACACGTTCCTTGGCCTTGGCGTTGACCGCCGAAATACGCTCGCGCGCCTGGGTGGACGCCATCATGTAGTCGTCGTAATTGCCCGGATAGATGCGCAGCTCGCGGTAATCCAGGTCGGCCATGTGCGTGCATACCTGGTTCAGGAAATGCCGGTCGTGGCTGATGATGATCATGGTGCTTTGATAGCCGTTCAGCACATCTTCCAGCCAGCGTATGGTGTTGATGTCCAGGTTGTTGGTCGGCTCGTCCAGCAGCAGCACGTCGGGGTTGGAAAACAGCGCCTGGGCCAGTAGCACGCGCAGCTTCCAGCCGGGCGCGATTTCGCGCATGGGCAGATTGTGCTGCTCCACGGGAATTTCCAGGCCCAGCAGCAGTTCGCCGGCGCGCGACTCGGCGGTATAGCCGTCGTACTCGGCGAACTTTGCCTCGAGGTTGGCCGCATGCATGTAGTCTTCTTCCGTGGCGTCGGGGTTGGCGTAGATGGCATCGCGTTCGGCCATCACCTGCCACATTTCCTCGTGCCCCA
>JBEBXF010000399.1:0-3174 GCA_040391725.1 Eoetvoesiella caeni
TGGCGGCCAAGCCCTTGGCATTCCAGGGCTGCAGCCAGGCGCCCAGGCGCGGCCCGGCCGCGCAGGCGCTCAGCCAGCCCAACACGAACAGCAAGGGAAGCTCGATGCCCATATGCCGCGCCATGTGCGCTTCGAACCACGGCCGAAACACCGCCAGCACGGCCAACAACAAGCCTGGCAGCCATGCCGGAACACGGCGATCCAACCCCGCCATGTCAGTGCTCCGCCGAACGCAGGTAATCGACAAGCGCAAGGTCGGGCCTGTCGGTATCGTAGGCGCGGGCCAGACGGCCTTGCCCGTCGATCACGAACAAGGCCGAATTATGGGAGTATCCGCCCAGCCCATCGGGAATCACCACGATGCCAAACAGCTTCAGCAAGCCTGGCAGATCCTGGGCATTGCGCACCGTAGCGGTTCGCCACAAAGCCGTATCGGCTCCCACCGAACGCGCATGCTCGGCCATGACCTGCGGCGTGTCGTTCGAAGGGTCGAAGCTCAGGGTGAGCAGCCGAACCTTGTTCCGCAGCCCCAGGCTGGTGATTTCGTGCTGCAGAAACGCCAGGCCCGATGCACTGGTGCGACATACCGTCTGGCAGCGCATATACGCCAGGCTGACAAACGTCGTGTAGGACGAGGGCCTGGCGTAATCGGCCAACGACAATGACTGGCCCGATTGATCCACCAGCGCCAAGGAAGGCAGCGTGCGCGGCGAATGTTCGAGATCGACGCGCCGCACTCCATCGGAGGTGACGGCGGCAAAGCCGCGCGTCACGAAGCTGAACGCGGCGAACCCCAGCAACAGCATCAGCACGACTGCCGCCGACGTGGCCAGGGCGCCGTGCTTCATGATTTCTCGTCCGCCGGCTTGGCCTGCCCGCCCACGGCCGCCTCGATATCCTTCACGTTGGTCCAGGGCTCGGTGCGCTTGGCGGTCAGGGCGCGCGACTGCTTGACCAGGTCGGCATCGATGGCAGGACTGGCATTGCCCCATTCCTTGCGAATATAGCTGAGCACGGCGGCGATTTCGGCATCTCCGAACTGCGAACCGAACGCCGGCATGGAACCGTTATAAGTTGTGCCGGACACCTCAATGGGACCATGCAGGCCGTGAAGCACGATTTGGGCCAGCACGTGCGCGTCGCCCTTCACGAACGACGATCCGGCCAGCGGGGGAAATACGCCGGGCAGCCCTTGCCCGGTGGCCTGGTGACAGGCCTGGCAGGTGCCGGTGAAGATTTGACGGCCGTCGACCACCCCGCCCTTGTCGCCGGCGCTGCTGACCAGGGCCGACGGAATGCGATGATCGCCCATCGAAGCGACTCCGCTTGGATTGGACGTGAAAATATAATAAATGGCCCAAATGATGAGGCCGATGATCAGGCCGATAATGACACGCGGAATCGGATTGTAGAGTTCGCTGGGATCGGCGTGTTCCGACTTACGGGTTTGCTTTGGCACCATCTGCTTTGCCCTTTTCATCTGATTCCCCTTGTTTCGTGTTGGCGGCCGGTTGCGCGCCCTGTTCAAGCTTCTTGTCCTGTTTCAGCCGCTCCGGCGGCAAGCGGCTTTCGGCATATTTGAGCTGCTCGGGCGTCAAGGCGTCGTAGGTGTGATTGAGACTTATCAGATAAGCCACCAGATCCATGGCTTCGGGCCGAGCCACCACCACGCGCCCTTCGGGCGCCGTTCCAGGAGGCAGGGACACCACCCGCTCGTCCTTGGCGACATCGCCGGGCTTCTTGATTTCGAACAGGAAGGGAAAGGCCGGCATGATGCTGCCCGGCACATAAGCGCGCGGCTGGAACAAATGGCCCAACTGCCAGTCGGCGCTGGGCTGGCGCGCCCCGATATTGAAAAGATCGGGGCCTGTGCGCGACGTGCCCAGCAGCACCGGCTGATCGTAGTAATAGTCGCCCGCCACCGAAGGCCGGCCCCAGCCGCGGGCGGTATCGGCAACACCCGCGCCCGTCGAGCTAGGCTGCTGCGTATGGCAGGCTATGCAGCCGTTCGACATATACACCTGGCGCCCGCGCAATTGCTGGCTGGTGTAGGGCTTCAACCCTTCGGGAGGAGGGACGTTCTTCAATTGCAGAAAGGGCATGACGACGAGAGCCGCCGTCGCAAGCGACAGGGTTACCATCCCGCCGGCCAATAGCTTGGTTTCGTTTTCCATGATCGTTACGCCGCTTTTTGTTGAGGGGCGGCAATTGCCGAGGATAAAGGCGTGGTGCTGACCCGCAGCGTCATGAGAGCCATGTGGTACACGAAGACCAGGTGTCCCAGAGTCATGAGCGCGCCGCCGATGGAACGCCCTTCGAGCCAGGGTATGGTGACCGCCACCGCCTGCATGAACGGAACGTTGGGATCCTGCATGTCCAGGCCTTGCAGGATGCCGCCGATGCTAAGCGTCACGGCGTAGGTTGCAAACCCCGCCACCACCAGCCAGAAGTGCCAGGAGATAAGCGCAGGCTTGGGCCATGGAATGTTCAGCACCCGGGGCATGGCGAAGTAAATGCCGCCGAAGATCACCATGGATACAAAGCCGTACAGGCCGATGTGCGCATGGGCCACGGTGAAATGGGTGAAGTGCGTCACCGCATTGACCGTGCGCAACGCTTCGAACGAGCCTTGAACCGACGAGACGGTATACATGACCGCGCCGAAGAAGATGAACCGCAGCACGGGCGAATACTTCAGCGCGTTGAAATGCCCTTTCAGCGTCAAGTGCTGGTTCACCGAGAACGCAATCACCGGAATGAGCATCATCATGCTTTGCACGATGGACAGCGTGGCCAGCCATTCAGGAATGGGCCCGCCGATGAGGTGGTGGGCGCCGACCTGGCCATAAAAGAAAGCCAGCGTCCAGAAACCCAGCAGCGAAAGATTGTACGAACGCACCGGACGCCCGATGACCTTGGGCAGGAAATAATAGATACAGGCCAGCGAGATGGGGGTATAGAACAAGCCCAGCACGTTGTGCCCGAACCACCAGTTCATGGTGCCTTGCTCGACGCCGAAATGCACGCCCGGAATCTTGGCCACGATGTACAGGGTGGGAAACCAGAACAGCGCCGCCCCCATGTACCAGACCGATACGTACAGGTGGTGCACCCTGCGCTGGCCTATCATGAGCGCCATGGGCAAACCGATAAGCATGCCGCCGACGGCGAACA
>JBEBXF010000400.1:0-3145 GCA_040391725.1 Eoetvoesiella caeni
TGTCGCCGGCTTTTTGGGTGTTTTCCAGCACCGCGGCGGAGGAGTCCGTGGCGGGGACATTCGCGGCCTGTGCCGATGCGCACGCAAGCAGCGCCGCTACGGCCCAGCCCAGGTGCCGAAAAATACGCATGATCCGCTCCTTACTGGATGGCGCCGTCCATGCCGCCGTGGCGCAGCAGGGCTTGCATGGAGGCATCGCGCCCGCGAAAGGCGCGGAAGGATTCCGCCGCCGGGCGCGAACCGCCTACGGCAAGGATTTCGTTGCGAAACCGCAGTCCGGTTGCGGCGTCCAGCGTGTCGCGCACGCCGTCCTTGTCCAGCGTGGCGGCCTCCTCGAAGGCGCTGTAGGCATCCGCCGAAAGCACTTCCGCCCATTTATAGCTGTAGTAGCCGGCCCCGTAGCCGCCCGCGAACAAATGTGAAAAATTCTGCGGGAAGCGGTGCCATTCGGGCGGGAACAGCACGGCGACCTCTTGCCGGACCTGGTTCAAGGTTTGCATGACCTGGGCGATGGGCAGGCCGTTGGCCTGATGGTGGATGATCATGTCGAACAATGAAAATTCGATCTGGCGCACGGTTTGCATGCCGTTCTGGAAATTCCTGGCGGCCAGCAGCTTGTCGTAAAGGGCGCGCGGTAGGGTCTCGCCGGTATCCACGTGGCGCGACATGGCTTGAACCACGGCCCATTCCCAGCAGAAGTTCTCCATGAACTGCGAAGGCAGTTCAATGGCGTCCCATTCGACGCTGGCAAAGGCCGAAGCGCCCGGGTCGTCGACCTGGGAAAGCAGGGCGTGCAGGGCGTGGCCGCTTTCGTGGAACAAGGTGATGACGTCGTCGTGCGAGAGCAGGGCCGGTTTGCCCGCCTGCGGCGCGGAGAAGTTGCAGGTCAGGTAGACCACCGGGGTTTGCAGGCCCAGGCCGCTTCTGCGGCGATTGCGTTCGCTATCGACCCAGGCGCCGCTTTGCTTGCCGTTGCGAGCGTAGAGATCCATGAACAAGTGGCCCAGCGCATCGCCCAAGGGCGTTTCGACGACGAAGGCCCGCGCGTCGGCATGCCAGGTGCTGGCGCTGACGGCGCGCAGGCGCACGCCGAACAGTTTTTCAATGACGTGGAACAGGCCTTTCAGAACCTGCGGTTCGGTAAAGTACTGCTTGACCTCGTCTTCGGAGTAGGCGTAGCGGGCTTCGCGCAGACGCTCGGAAATGAACGGGATGTCCCACGGCTCGAGTTCGGCGAGCTGGTATTGTTCCTGCGCATAGCGGCGCAATTGGGCCAGGTCTTGCTGCGCATAGGGCTTGGCCTTTTGCGCCAGTTCGCGCAGGAAGGACAGGACTTCGTCGGCGCTTTCGGCCATGCGCGTCTGCAGCCGCAGTTCGGCGAAATCCGCATAGCCCAGCAGCTTGGCTTCCTGGGCGCGCAGATCCAGCAGTTGCTCGATGAGGGGCGAGTTGTCCAGGGCTGGATTGCCTTGCTCGGAGGCCAGGGTGCCGTAAGCGCGGTACAGGGTTTCGCGCAGGCCGCGGTCGCGGGCGTGCTGCATGACCGGCAGGTAGCAGGGCATTTTCAGGGTAAGCAGCCAGCCTTGCTGGTTTGCAGCCTGAGCGGCGCTGCGCGCGGCATGCACGGCATCGGCCGGAACGCCGGCCAGCCTGGCCTCGTCGGTGACGAGCAACGACCAGTTGTCGACGGAGTCCAGCACGTTTTCGGAGAATTTCTGGGAAACCCGCGCCTCCTGGTCGGAAATCTGCGCGTAGTGCGTGCGCTGTTCGCCTTGCAGTTCGACGCCGCTGAGGCGGAAGTCGCGCAGCGCCAGCTCGCCGATGCGCTGGCGCACGGCGGGCAGGTCGGCAAAGCCGGGGTCGTCGCGCAGCCGGCGGTATTGCTCGTAAAGCCCGGTGTGCAGGCCCACCCAGGTGGAGAACTCGGTAACCAGGGGCAGGCACTGGTTATAGGCCTCGCGCAGTTCCGGCGTATTGACCACGGCGTTCAGGTGGCCCGCCACGGACCAGGCCCGCCACAGTTTTTCGGTGACGCTTTCCAGCGGCTCGATGATCGCCGCCCAGCTTGCGGGCAGGGTGGGGTCCGCCGCCGCGTCGACGGCCTTGCGCGAGGCATCGATCAGGCTGGAAACGGCCGGCTCGATGTGCGAGGGCTCAACGGCCGCGTAGTCGATGAGCGACTGGATGGGGACGAGCAAGGGGTTTTGAGTCATGGGGGAAAGCCTGCGAAAAACTGGGAGTTGCTGGTTAGACCGTTTTGGCGGCGCAACGTTCCGCGGCTTCCAGGGTATTGACCAGCAGCATGGCGATGGTCATGGGGCCGACCCCGCCCGGGACGGGGGTGATGGCGCCCGCAACCTTGCTTGCTGTGTTGAATTGAACGTCGCCGGTAAGCTTGCCGTCGGCCTTGCGGTTGATGCCTACGTCGATGACGACGGCGCCCGGCTTGATCATGTCGCCGGTGATCATGTCGGGCTTGCCCGTGGCCACGACCAGCACGTCGGCGCGGCGGGTCTGCGCGCCCAGGTCGCGGGTCTTGGAGTTGCACAGGGTCACGGTGGCGCCGGCGGCCAGCAGCAGCATGGCCATGGGCTTGCCCACGATGTTGCTGGCCCCGACGACGACGGCTTCCGCGCCGCGCAGCGCCACGTTTTCGGATTCCAGCATTTTCATGATGCCGTAGGGCGTGCAGGGCCTGAACAGGGGCTGTCCGGTCATGAGCAGGCCGGCGTTGCTGATGTGGAAGCCGTCCACGTCCTTGGCGGCGGCGATGGTCTCGATGACGCGGGCCGCGTTCATGTGGGCGGGCAGCGGCAGCTGCACCAGAATGCCGTGTATGGCGTCGTCGCGATTGAGCTCGCGCACGATGTCCAGCAAGTGTTCTTCGGTGGAGTCGGCCGCCAGGCGGACGGTGCGCGAGTGCAGGCCGGCTTTTTCGCAGGCCGCCACTTTGTTGCGCACATAGACTTGCGAGGCGGGGTCTTCGCCCACCAGGACGACGGCCAGGCCCGGGGTAATGCCTTTTTTCTTGAGTACTTCAACGCGTTTTGTAACGTCGGCCTTGATGGCGTCGGACAATGCCTTGCCATCGATGATGCGTGCCGTCATGCCACCCCCTCGGTTTTGGTGAGGGCGATTTTCATGA
>JBEBXF010000401.1:0-3133 GCA_040391725.1 Eoetvoesiella caeni
GGAGAAAAGGGCGGCGGGGCGCGGGTTGGGCGGTGTTGCAATATCGGCGCGGTTATATTCGCGATAAAAAAAACGGCACGCCAGTATCATGGTAAATCATTGGCATTATGACGAAAGCATCGCCGATCATGCTAGATAGATTTTTCGCAGCAGGGCGATAAGCTGTTTGCGCTCGGCCGTGCTCAGCATGCGGGTCGCCTCGTGTTCTATTTCCAGCGCCGTTTTTTCGGCCTCCACATATAACCGCCGGCCTTCGGCGGTCAGCGACAGGGCCTGGAAGCGTTTGTCGTCGACGTGCCGCCGGCGTTGAACGAGCCCGCGCGATTCCAGCCTGTCGAGGATGGGGGCCAGGTTGGGAGCCGATACATTGATGCCCGAGGCCGCCTGTTTCTGGCTGACCTCGGGATTGAAATACAAAAGGTTGAGCACGGCGAAATCCGTCGCGCGCAACAGGTAGCCCGCCATGCGCTCGTCGGAAAACGGATCTATGGCGGCAAAAGCCCTTTTGCAGTTATAGCCGACCAGCCCGGGCATGGGGCCTTGATCCAGGGGCGCTTCGTCCGCCAAGGTGGTTTCCTTTGAGTTCATAAGCAAACGTCGAAAATGCCTGGCCGGCGCTGTTCACACACCAGCCGGCTGTTGTGCAAGCCGCTGGGCGAACTCGACGAAATACTGCATGCTGTGCGGGTTGGCCATTGCATCGGGGCTCGCGACTTTTTCGGCGGGCGAGCCCAGCAGCAGCTTGCGCACGGGCAATTCCATTTTCTTGCCGGTCAGCGTGCGGGGGATTTCGTCCACCTGGTAAATATCGTTGGGCACATGGCGGGCCGAAGCCTTGCTGCGAACCTGCTCCTTGATGCGCGCTTTTAGCGCATCGTCCAGCACGACGCCCGGCCGGGTGACCACGAACAGGGGCATGAAGGATGGGCGGCCAAGGTATTCCAGATCGACCACCAGGCTGTCCTTGACCTCGGCAAGCGCTTCGACGACGCGGTAGATCTCGGCGGTGCCCATGCGTATGCCGTAGCGGTTGATGGTGGTGTCGGAGCGGCCGTAAATAATCGCGGTTCCTCGTTCGGTAAAGAGTATCCAGTCGCCGTGGCGCCATACCCCCTCGAACTCGTCGAAATAGCTTTCGTGGTAGCGCTTGCCGCCTTCGTCCGCCCAGAAATACAGCGGCATGGAAGGCATGGGCTTGGTGATGACCAATTCGCCGACTTCGTTCAGCACAGGCTGCCCGGCCTCGTTGTAGGCGTAGGCGGCGACGCCCAGCTCAGGACATTGGATTTCGCCGGCATTGACCGGCAGGCAGGCCGCGCTGGCCACGAAGCCCGAGGCGATGTCCGTGCCGCCGCTGATGGATGCCAGCCATAGATCGGACTTTACCTTGGCGTAAACCCATTCGTAGGCATCCAGGGGCAAGGGGGAGCCGGTGGAGTTGATGGTGCGCAGCGCATCGAAGCGCCCAAGGGTGTTGGGCTCGATGCCTTCCTTCTTGCTTTGGATGAGGAAGGCGGCGCCGCAGCCGAAGTGCGTGACTTTTTGCTCGTCGATGAAACGCCACAGCGTTTCGGAGTTCGGGTAGGTGGGGTTGCCGTCGTACTGGATGACGGTGGCGCCCGAAAGCAGGCCGCCTACCATCAGGTTCCAGACGATCCAGCCGGTGCTGCCCAGGAACATGAAGCGGTCGCCGGGGCGAACGTCGTGCTGCAGCTGCATGGTTTTGAGGTGGGTCAGGACGATGCCGCCGTGGCCATGCACCATGGCCTTGGGCATGCCCGTGGTGCCCGACGAATAGACGATCCACAAGGGATGGTCGAACGGCAGGCGCGCGTAGGCGAGGGGGGAGGGCTTGGCAATGGCTTGCTCCCACGGCATGGCTTCGGGCCAGGCCTTTGCCGGCGCTGCCGAATTGGGGCCGGCCACGTGCACGACCTTGATAATGGAAGGCAGCTTTTCGAGCAGTTCGGCCACCGTTGCGCTGCGGTCGTGCACCTTGCCGTTATAGCTGTAGCTGTCGACGGCGAACATGACCTTGGGTTGAATTTGCTGGAAGCGATCCACCACGACGGAAACCCCCATTTCCGGCGAGCAACTGGACCAGATGGCGCCTATGCTGGCGCAGGCCAGGAAGGCCACCACCGTTTCCGGCAGGTTGGGCATGTACGACACGACCCGGTCGCCGGCCGACACGCCCAGGCTGCGCAGGGTGGCCGCGAGGGCGCCGGTTGCGTCTTCCAGTTCCCGCCACGACACCTGCCGCAATTCGCGGTTTTCGTAGCGCGAGATCAGGGCGGGATGAGCGGATGTGGCATTGCGGAACACATGCTCGGCGTAGTTGAGCCGCACGTCGGGAAACCATTTGGCGCCCGGCATGCTGGCCACGGGCAATACCCGCGCGGGATCGCCGTCGGCCTGAATATCGAAGAACTCCCAGATGGATGTCCAGAAGGCTTCCAGATCGTCGACCGACCATTGCCAAAGATCCTGGTAGCCGTCGAACTTGCGATGATGCCGGGAGCCCAGCCGCTGCATGTAGGCGGCCAATCGTGTTTCGCTGATCTGAGCGGCGCTTGGGCGCCAAAGCTCGTCGCCCTGGTTGATGGTCATTGAGCGGGTGTCCTTGATATGGGCTGATAAGGGATGAAGCGTGGTGAAAGCATGGTGCGCTGCGATGCCTGGCCTGATGCACGGGGCACGGCAGCGACCAAATGCTTATGATACTTAATGATTATTAAGCATAACTAATATCATACTGAAAGAGCCTTTGAATCGTCCAGATATCCGCACTAGGGAAAACCATGAATCGGCATCCGGCGTAAGCGTTTTTGTATGATTTTTAACCAACCCAGCTCTGGCCCGCGCAAGTGTTACCGTTGTGTGGCGGAACCATGACTTGCCCAGCCCACTTATGCACAGAGTTTGTGGATAAGTGGGTTGCTAGCTACCCAGCTTGAGCACGCCCTTCATGATGCTCCAGTGCCCCGGAAAAGAGCAGAAGTAGCTGTAGTCCTGGCCGCTTTCGAGCTTGGAGGCATCGAAGGTGACGGAGGCCGATTCGCCGCCGCCGATAACCTTGGTATGCGCAATGACGCGCGCATCGTCCGCCTTGACGTAGTTGTTGGGGAGTCCG
>JBEBXF010000402.1:0-3123 GCA_040391725.1 Eoetvoesiella caeni
CGCCGGCCACGATGCGCGTGGTGCAGATGGAGCCGGGGCCGATGCCGACCTTGACGCAATCGGCGCCGGCTTCGACCAGGGCCAACGCGGCTTCGGCGGTGGCGATGTTGCCGCCCACCACCTGGATGCGCGGGTAGTTTTTCTTGACCCAGCGCACGCGCTCGATGACGCCGGCCGAGTGGCCGTGGGCGGTATCGACCACGATGACGTCGACGCCGGCATTGGCCAGCTTTTCGACGCGCTCTTCAGTGCCGTCGCCCACCCCGACCGCGGCGCCCACGCGCAACTGGCCCTGGGCATCCTTGGCGGCGAAGGGGTGTTCGGTGTTCTTGACGATGTCCTTGACCGTGGCCAGGCCGCGCAGCTCGAATTTGTCGTTGACGATGAGCACGCGCTCGAGACGGTGCTGATGCATGAGGGACTGGGCCTGCTCAAGCGTTGCGCCTTCGGGCATGGTGATGAGGCGTTCCTGCGGCGTCATGATGTCGCGCAGCGGAACATCGAGACGGTCTTCGAAGCGCAGGTCGCGGTTGGTGACGATGCCGACCAGCTTGCCGCCTTCCACAACAGGCAGCCCCGAAATGCCGTGCTGGCGCTGCAGGGCGATGGCGTCGCGCACCTTCATGGCCGGCGTGACGGTGACGGGGTCGATGACGATGCCGAATTCATGGCGCTTGACCCGGGCCACTTCGCGGGCCTGCTCGTCGGCGCTGAGGTTTTTATGGACGATGCCGATGCCGCCCTCTTGCGCCATGGCGATGGCCAGGCGCGATTCGGTCACGGTATCCATGGCGGCCGAGACCAGCGGGATATTCAGGGAGATGGAACGCGTGAACTGGGTGACCAGGGAAGTGTCGCGAGGCAGAACCTCGGAATAGGCGGGGACCAACAACACATCGTCGAAGGTGAGCGCTTTTTTGATGAGACGCATTAGATAGCTCCGTACGCAAAGCAAGATTATACGCTTATCCGGGCGGGCAGCCTAGCGTCCCGCCCTATCCAGCCGTGGGGTATTGGCCCCTGAAACCAGCCTGCCGGGGCGCCGCTCCGGACGAGGAGCGGACGCCCTTCCTGCCGCCTACCCGAGCCAGACCCGGGCATTGCGGAACATGCGCAGCCAGGGGCTGGCATCGCCGCCGCTGTCGCGTTCGCCCCAACGCTTGGGCGACCAGGACATCATGACGTTGCGCGTCACGCGCTCGGGATGCGGCATCATCACGGTGAAGCGGCCGTCGGCCGTGGTGACCCCGGTCAGGCCGTCCGCGCTGCCGTTGGGATTGCAGGGGTAGGCTTCCGTGGCATTGCCCTGGTTGTCGACAAAGCTCAGCACCCGCGCCACCTGCGACGCCTTGCCCTGCAGGCCGAAGTTGGCATAGCCTTCGCCATGAGCCACGGCAATGGGGATGCGGGCGCCGGCCATGCCCTTGAAGAACAGCGAGGGCGAATCGGCGACTTCGACCATGGACAGGCGCGCCTCGTATTTTTCGGACTGGTTGCGGGTAAAGCGCGGCCAGTGTTCGGCGCCCGGAATCATGCTGGACAGGGCCGCCATCATCTGGCAGCCATTGCAGACGCCCAGCGCAAAGGTGTCTGGGCGCGCCGTAACTGAAGCCGCCCACCGCCACCAGGCCTTGCACGTCGTCCAGGCGTATGCGGCCGGACAGCAGGTCGGTCATGTGAACGTCCCAGGCCTCGAATCCGGCCTTGTCGAAGGCCCAGGCCATTTCGACCTGGCTGTTGCAGCCCTGTTCGCGCAATATGGCGATTTTGGGGCGCTTGCCCGTGGCGATGAAAGGCGCCGCAATATCTTCCTGCGGGTTGAAATGGACAACCGGGGTAAAGCCCGGATCGTCGGCGTTCTTCCAGACGTCGAATTCGGCCTGGGCGCAGGCCGGGTTGTCGCGCCTTTCCATGATGCGCCGGCTGACTTCGCTCCAGTGCTGCGCCAGTTCGACGCGGGGCTTCTGGTAGATGCACTTGCCGTCGCGGTAGAACTGGATTTCGTCCTGGGTGTTCAAGCCGCCCAGCACATGCGAATGCGCGGAAAGCCCCGCCGCCCGCAACTGCTGCAGGACGGTATCGCGCTGCGCGGCGGGAACCTGGATGACGGCGCCGGCTTCCTCGGCGAACAAGGCCTGCAGCGTGATTTCGTCACGCTGCACCGACACCTGCTCGGCGCGAATCTTGTAGTCGCCCCAGTCCGACACATTGGGATCGATGGTCAGCATGTCCAGATTGACCGACACACCGACGCGCCCGGCGAAGGCCATTTCGCACACCGTGGCCAGCAGGCCGCCGTCGGAGCGGTCGTGATAGGCCAGCAAATGCCCGTCCTTGTTCAGTTGGCGGATGACCGTGAAGAAAGCGGCCAGCGCTTCGGCATTGTCGATGTCGGGCGCGGACTGCCCCACCTGGTTGAACGCCTGGGCCAGAATGGAGCCGCCCAGCCGCTTCTTGCCCAGACCCAGGTCGACCAGGATCAGTACCGTGGCGCCCGCATCGGTGCGCAACTGCGGGGTGAGAGTTTGGCGCACGTCGGCCACGGGCGCAAAGGCTGTGACGATCAGCGAAACCGGCGACACCACCTCGCGCTTGCCGTCGGCCGCATCCCAGGCCGTGCGCATCGACAGGGAATCCTTGCCCACGGGAATCGACAGGCCAAGCCGCTGGCACCAGTCGCTGACGGCGGCGACCGTGTCGTACAGGGCCGCATCCTGGCCCGGCACGCCGCAGGCCGCCATCCAGTTGGCCGACAGCTTGACGTCTTTCAACGACTGCACATCGCTGGCGGCCAGGTTGGTCAGCGCCTCGGCCACGGCCATGCGCCCGGAGGCGGCCGCATCCAGCATGGCGATAGGGGTGCGTTCGCCCATGGCCATGGCTTCGCCGCGCACGCCTTCGAAATCCGCCAGGGTGACGGCGCAATCGGCCACCGGCACCTGCCACGGGCCCACCATTTGATCCCGGCTGCTCAAGCCGCCCACCGAACGGTCGCCGATGGTAATGAGAAAATTCTTGTTGGCCACCGTGGGATGGCGCAGCACCCGCTCGACGGCCTCTTCCAGCGGAATGACCGTAAGATCCAGGGCCTGCGAAACACCCTCCAGGCGCTGCACGTCGCGC
>JBEBXF010000403.1:0-3117 GCA_040391725.1 Eoetvoesiella caeni
GTCTGGGCGCGGATGAAGCCGCGTTCGAAGTCGGTGTGGATGACGCCGGCGGCCTTGGGGGCCGTGTCGCCGATGTGGATGGTCCAGGCGCGGACTTCCTTGACGCCGGCCGTGAAGTAGGTTTGCAGGCCCAGCAGCGTGTAGGCGGCGCGGATTACGCGGTTCAGGCCGGGCTCGTCCATGCCCATGTCGGCCAGGAACACGCTTTTGTCTTCATCGTCGAGTTCGGCGATTTCGGCCTCGACCGCGGCGCATACGGCCACGACGGGCGAGCTTTCAGCCTGCGCGTAGTTCTGCACGGCTTCCAGATGCGGGTTGTTGCTGAAGCCGTCTTCCTTCACGTTGGCCACGTACATGCAGCGCTTGGCGGTGATGAAGCAGAACTGCTTGATGAGGGCGAGTTCGTCGTCGTCCAGCTTCAGCGAACGGATGGGACGGGCTTCGTTCAGGACGGGAATGATTTTTTCCAGCAGCGCCACCAGCTTGATACCTTCCTTGTCGCCGGCGCGCGCCGTCTTCTGGTTGCGCTGCAGGGCTTTCTCGGCCGAGGCCAGGTCGGCCAGCGCCAGCTCGGTGTTGATGACTTCGATATCCGAGATGGGGTCGATGCGGCCCGCGACGTGAATGACGTTGTCGTCCTCGAAGCAGCGCACCACGTGCACGATGGCATCGGTTTCGCGGATGTTGGCCAGGAACTGGTTGCCCAGCCCTTCGCCCTTGGAGGCGCCGGCCACCAGGCCGGCAATGTCGACGAACTCGACCACGGCCGGCAGAATGCGCTCGGGCCTGGCGATTTCAGCCAGGGCGGCCAGGCGCTGGTCGGGCACCTCGACCACGCCCACATTGGGTTCGATCGTGCAGAAGGGGTAGTTTTCCGCCGCAATGCCTGCCTTGGTCAACGCATTGAATAGAGTAGATTTTCCTACGTTGGGTAAACCAACAATGCCACATTGCAGAGCCATGAATATCCTGTTTTTAATTGAAGCGGTATTGGATCGGCGCGGAGCCCGCCCGCAGGCCTGGCCGCATGCCATATCGGAAAAGCGGCAAGGCCCTCCGAATCATCCGCGAAAGAAAGCTATTTTAACGTGTTGCCGCCCTGGCGGCCCGCGCCAATGAAAACGCAAGCCATATCAAAAGCGCCGCCTCGCGCTCCTTGCCCCGGCAAACCAAAACCTCGCAAACACCCGGTCAAGCCGCCAACTGCGGCACCGTATGCAGCACGATCCATACGATCAGCAACGGGCCGCTATTGAACAAGCCATGCAGCAGCATGGAAGCGCCGATTCCCCGGCGCACGCGCATCCAGCCCAGCGCCAATCCGGTCAGCCACTGCGGCAGCACCAGCAAGGGCATCAACCAGTAGGGGGTGCCGTGCAGCGAAAAATTGTGCAGGTGTATCGCCGCGAAAAGCAGGCACGACGCGTGGAACACCCAGGGAAACCAGGCCTGGTAGGCGCGGCGCTGATGCCAGGACAACTGGCGAACGGCCCTGCCCAGCGAGAATGGGCGGCTTTCTATGTGCCAGCACAGCAGCACGACAGCCGCGACCAGCGCCGCCGTGCTCCATCTTGGCCCCGCAAGCATGGCCACGGCGGCCACGGGAAGCAGCCACAGCGCCCGGCCGGGCCGGCGCAAGCCGTAGCGAAAGACCAGCTCTTCCACGACAGGCGCCCACAATACGGCCTGCAGCCACGGGATATTGGTGAGGTCCAGCCGGTGCTGGGCTCCGCCCGCTCCCGCCGCCATGAAGGCGATGGGCCCCAGGAACACCATGTTCACGAACCAAAGAAACGCGGCCCATTGCAGCAACCGGCGCCAGGGCACGGCAGGCATCCAGTCGGCTTGCCAGCTATTGCTGTGCGCCGCGCAGCGGCCCGGCGCCCTGGGCGCCAGGCGCGGCCGCGCCAGAAAGCGCGCGAACAGCCGGAACTCGTCGCGAAACCGGCTGCCCGAAGGACCCGCCTTACGCACCGTTCCCTTCGTGCAATTGATTCATGGCCTTGGTGAAGTCGCCCTTCAACATCAACGGAACCACGGCCCGGCAACGGTCGATCACGCCTTCAATGGCCTGAAGCTCTTCGCGCTTGGGCGGATTGAGTACGAACCCCACGACCTGCTGCGCCAGCCCCAGCGATCGGGGATGGCCGATGCCGATGCGCATGCGCCAGAAGTTCGGGCTGGAAAACGCCGACTGGATGTCGCGCAGGCCGTTGTGCCCGGCATGCCCGCCGCCCTGCTTCATCTTGACCTGTCCCGGCAATAAATCCAGCTCGTCGTGCAGCACCAGCACCTCTTCGGGCGCAAGCTTGTAGAAGCGCATGAGCGCGCCGGCCGCCTGGCCGGAACGGTTCATGAACGTGGAGGGCTTGGCCAGCACCACGGGCTCGCCTTCGAAGCGCCCCTTGGCCACCCAGGCGGAAAACCCTTTTTCCAGCGCAAAGCTGGCCTTGAAGTCGTCGGCCAGGTGATCGGCCAGCCAGAAGCCCGCATTATGGCGCGTGGTTTCGTATTCGGGGCCGGGGTTGCCCAGCCCGATGATCAGGCGGATAGGAGGCTTCATAGATCGTTATAAAAAAGGGCGGCGTCCGGATCGATGCCGGCGGCATGCCGGCCCCGATGGTGGACATGGTAAAACAAAACCCCTGATGGCAACCGCCAGCAGGGGTTCTTGCCTTGCCCCGCCGCCCGTTCGGACAGCGCGGGCACGGCCACGAAACACGATGATTATTCGGCTTCGGGAGCGGCGGGCGCGTCGGGAGCCGCTTCGTCGTCCGAGGCGCCGCCGGCCTTGACGGGAGCCGAAGCCAGCGCGGGGTTGCCGTCGCCGCCGTGGGCCGCGAAGGTCACGCCCTTGGGCAGCGAAACCTGGTTCAGGTGGAACGTGGAACCCGCTTCAAGAGTGGCCAGGTCGACCGTGATGGAGGCGGGCAGATCCGCCGGCAGGCAGGAGATTTCGAGCTCGGTCAGCAGGTGGCTGATGATGGCTTTGCCGACCTTCACCGCGGGCGAGTTCTCGCCGTTGATGAAATGCAGCGGCACCTTGGTGGTGATGGCGTGCGTTGCATCGACGCGCTGGAAATCGACGTGCAGGACTTGCTGCTTGTAGGGGTGCCA
>JBEBXF010000404.1:0-3109 GCA_040391725.1 Eoetvoesiella caeni
GTATTTCGAAGCCAGTGAATCCTTTATCTTTCGGAATACCTTTCGGTATTTCGCCCGGGTGCTTGAATTGATGTCCGACTTCGGCACGAGTTATGAGCACGAGTGCTATGACATCGGCCATTTGTACAACCTGGCCTATTTCGTGGATAGAGGTCTGATCAAGCCGCCGTTCTTCATCCAGGGGGTATTTGGCATTCTGGGCGGCATCGGCGCCGATTACGACAATGTCGTCTTCATGAAGCGCACGGCCGACCGGCTTTTCGGCGGCGACTACGTCTGGTCGGTGCTGGCGGCGGGCAAGCATCAAATGCCCATCACGACGCAAGCGGCGATGATGGGAGGCAATGTACGGGTCGGTCTGGAGGACAGCCTGTTCATCGGCCGGGGGCGCCTGGCAAGCAGCAATGCCCAGCAAGTGAAGAAAATCCGCCTCATTCTTGAAGAGCTGGGAATGGAAATCGCCACACCGGGTGAAGCCAGACAGATACTGGCGCTGAAGGGCAAGTCCAATGTGGCGTTCTAGCACGGCCTGCTCGGGCAAGTGCGGCAGAGGCGGTGAATTGGCAGGAAAAGGTTGAATACGTTGCAGGAAGTGGTAGTAGGCCGGCACGGATGTTGGAGGGTGCCGGGTTGGTGGTATCTATCAGCAAGCAATCAAAACATATCAAGGAGACTGTCATGAAGCATGCTTTCCATGGGTTACGCAAATCACGGCTGGTTGCCGCGTCTGCCGGGCTGGTTCTGGGGCTGGCCGCCGCAACGGCCTGCTACGCGGCCAATGAGATCGTCATCGGCGCATCGCTGCCGCTGAGCGGCCCGCTGGCGGGTTTCGGGAAATACCAGCAGTGGGGCTACCAGACTGCGGTCGACGATGCGAACAAGGCCGGCGGCGTCACGATAGACGGCAAGCAATATACCTTTCGCCTGATCGTTCGCGACGACAAGACGGATCCCAATGTGGCCGCCAGCAATACCGAAACATTGCTCTCGCGCGACAAGGCCCTGGTGATGCTGGGCTCTTGCACTCCCGCTCTGGTCAATGCGGGCGCGCTGGTGGCCGAACGCAAGAAGGTTCCGCTGGTGACGGGCTGCGACCCCCTGGGGGCGTTCCGTTCCGTGCGGAAATGGCACTATGTGTGGGATATTTTCTTTGACGAGGCCGAGCTGTCCGAAGCTGTGTTCCGGATGATGGACGACCTGGGCGTGAAAACCGACAAGACCCTGGCGATGCTGCACGACAACGGCCCGGACGGGAAGGTGGTGGGGGGAACGATCTGGCCTGCACTGGCCAAGAAATACGGCTACAAAATCGTGCAAAAAACCGAGTTTCCCGTGGACAACATGCAATTCACGACAGCCGTCAGCGAGCTGAAGTCGAAGAATCCGCAAGTAGTGCTGGTCGATGCCATTACGCCGCAGGCGGTGTCGATCCGCAAACAGATGGCGGCCGTCGGCTTCGTGCCCAAGGTTCTGGATATGGAGAAGGGCGCCGAGCCCGAGCAGTTCGCCAAAGCGGCCGGCAAGTTGTCGGATGGCGTGTTGGTGGGCGCTTATTGGGATCCGAGCTTCAAGTATCCCGGAGCCTCGCAGTTGTCGAAGCGGTTCGAAACGGAAACTGGCTTGAGTGTCAGCCAGCATATTGCCGATTCGCATGCCGCGGCAAATGTCATGATCGACGCCATCATCGCCGCCAAATCACTGGATCGCGACCAGATCAACAAGGCCATCGCGAAGACCGACAAGGTCTACGTTGTCGGCCCCGTCAAGTTCGATCAGACCAATACGTCCAAGCTGCCGATTGCCATGTCCCAGTGGCAGGACGGCAAGCCTGTCATCGTATGGCCCAAGGATCTGGCCACCGGCACGTATATCCAGCCGCAATAAAGCCGCGCCGTCGGGCATTCCATCGAAAGAGGGCGTTTTATGGAAAACGTGGACATCGTAATCAACAGCCTGGTTTCCGGGCTGTTGCTCGGGGGGGTATTGGCCTTGGCCGCATTGGGCCTGTCCATTGTCCTGGGCGTCATGGGCCTGGTGAACCTGGCCCATGGCGAATTATTGATCGCGGGTGGCTATCTCATGGTCATCGTCATGCAGCCCTTGGGCGTAAGCTCGTTGCTGGCGTTGCCGCTGGTGGCCGTGCTGATGGCGGCAAGGGCCTGGCCCTTGCAGCGCTATTTATTGCAGCCTTTGGCGGATAAGCCGCCGGAGTCCGCAATGATGACCACGTTCGGTCTTTCCATCGTATTGCAGAACGCTTACATCATGCTGTTCCATGCCGACACGCGCTCCATCCAGTTTGGTGATGGGGTGAGTTCCATCCAGATAGGTCCGATCGGCTTCGGGCGGATCTATCTGGTCGGGTTCGTGCTTTCCATCGTCGTCATTCTCGCAGTGCACTTTCTGATTTCACGAACGGCTTTCGGGCGCGACCTGCGTGCGAGCGCTTCAGACCCGGTCGCCGCGGCGGTGAACGGCGTGGACGTGCGGCGTGTGCATGGCTGGACATTTGCACTGGGCGCTGCCTGCGCCGGAGTCGGCGGCGTGCTGATCGGCAGTATCTTTGCCTTCACACCCATCAGCGGCGCCACCTATCTCCTGAATGCCTTTGCCATTGTCGTGCTGGGCGGATTAGGCAATATCTTCGGAACCCTGGTTGGCGGCTTGCTGCTTGGGGTGCTGCAAAGCCTGGGCGGTCTGCTGCTTGGCGACGGCTATCGCGATTTGGTGGGCCTGGTGCTGTTGCTGCTCATGCTGGCCTTGCGCCCGCAAGGGCTGCTGGGACGCAAGGGGGGGTAACATGCAAAAACAAATCAAACCCGCAGCGCATGCCGATGCGGCGGCCCGCCGAACCATTGCTTATTCGGTGGTCCTGCTGGCGATAGTCGGGTTTCCCATTGTCGTTCCAGGGGCCTTGAGCAGTTATGGCTTTGAAGTCGGGTTCCGCCTGCTGCTGTTGATGACACTGGCGGAGGCCTGGAATCTTCTGGCCGGATACGGAGGCCTGGTGTCGCTGGGAACCGCTTCGTTTTTCGGGGCCGGCGGCTATATGCTGATGGGCCTCATGAATTTCGCTGGTTTGCCTGTTTTGCCTGCTGTGCTGGCTTCG
>JBEBXF010000405.1:0-3106 GCA_040391725.1 Eoetvoesiella caeni
GTTGCTTTCGCAAAACTCGAACAACGGCGCCTGCAGCGCCTTGTAATCGGGTAGATGAACAAATTTGTACAGCGCGGCAACCAGGAAATCAGCCATGACGATATCAATAGCCCGAAGACCGGCCGCATCGGTGCGGCAAAACAGCCACAAACAACGGGGACTTCGGCGAGTTGGATAAAACGGCTATTTTACCCCTGCGCCTGGAAAGCCGCCCTGGGCAGCAGCCTATTTGGCGCGCCTGCGGTCGTAGCGCTCGTTGCCGACGCCGCCCATGCTGATGATTCGTTTGGAGGAGGCCTGCTTCGCCCTTTCGTTATTGATAAGCTGCCGCACGGAGCTTGTAAGGGGGCGGAATGCAGTCGGGGTACGCGGTTTGACCAACATCAAAAACCTCACTGAATTATTAGTATTCGTAAAGTAATAATGAGCCGGCCTGCAGGCCGGGCTCGGCCTGTTGTAACGCTGTAACACTAGCCGTAAGATAACACTGGATTGTGGTCAATTTAATGAAACTGGGGAAATTACCAATACATCCGCTCCCGCGGCTTCGCCAGACTCGGCCCGATACCCGTAACGCATTTTGCGCATCCATCGTTTATGAACATCACCATCGCCGATGACTATCAGGATTGTGTTCGCCACTTGCACTGCTTCAACAAACTGGCGGGACACAGCGTGCAGGTCTTCAACGACAGCGCCAAAGACCTGACCGATCTGGCCGCGCGATTCGGCACTGCCGAAGCCCTGGTGCTTACCCGGGAACGCACCATCGTCTCAGCCGACCTGATCAAGCGCCTGCCCAAGCTGCGTCTCATCTGCCAGACCGGCAGGATCGGCGGGCATGTCGACCTCGAAGCCTGCACCGAGCGCGGCATCGCCGTTGCCGATGGACAAGGCAGCGGGGCGGCGGCGGCCGAACTGACCTGGGCGCTGATACTGGCCAGCCGCCGCCACCTGGTCGCCGAAGTCAACCGGCTGCACGACGGCCTGTGGCAAGGCTATCTGGGCCAGCAATTGCGGGGCCAGCGCCTGGGGGTCTGGGGTTACGGCCGCATCGGACGGCAGGTCGCCGCCTACGGCAAGGCTTTCGGCATGGACGTCTGGATATGGGGCCGCGAAGGCTCCGCCAGCCGCGCCCGCGCGGACGGATTCGCCGTTGCGCCTTCGCAGGAAGAGTTTCTAGCCGGCAGCGACATCGTGACCCTGCATATCCGCCTTACACCGGAAACCCGTGGGCTCATCGCCCTGGCCGACCTCGTTCGCATGCAGCCCACCGCCCTGCTGGTCAATACCAGCCGCGCCGAGCTCATCCAGCCCGATGCCCTGGAGCGCGCCCTGTGCCAGGGGCGCCCCGGTTTCGCGGCGGTGGATGTCTACGAGTCCGAACCCGTGCTGGGCGCCCGGCACCCCCTGCTCGAGCTCGCCAACGCCTTGTGCACGCCTCACATCGGCTTCGTCGAAAAAGACACCTACGAGGCCTACTACGGCGCCGCCTTCGACACCATCGTCCGCTACGCCTCGGGCCAGCCCATCGACCTGGTCAACCCCCAGGTCAAGAACCGCGAAAAGCCGCTGCGGGTGTGAAGCCCGGCTTTGCCCCTCCAGTTTGCCCAATCGCCGGCATGGCTATTCAAAAGACACGTGCGTCCTTAAACTAAGCAATATTTTGAACGCGTATACGCCGACTTAAACTACATACCGATACTCATCGAATCCCCACAGGAAAGTTCCATGCAAGCCTATACCGACCGCAGCGACGTAGAGCATTTCATCGACGGACAACGCAGCTCCGGCAAATCCGTCCGGCGCCAGGATGTCTACAATCCCGCGCTGGGCAGCGTGGCCAGGCAGGTTCTGCTGGCCGAGCCCGGCGACGTCGATGCGGCGGTGGCCGGCGCCAAGCAAGCTTTTGCGGCCTGGGCCGACACCCCACCCATCCGGCGCGCGCGCGTCCTGTTCAAGTTCCTCGAACTCATGAACCAGCACCGCGACACGCTGGCGGCCATCATTACCGCCGAAC
This sequence comes from Eoetvoesiella caeni, assembly GCA_040391725.1. Taxonomy (GTDB): domain Bacteria; phylum Pseudomonadota; class Gammaproteobacteria; order Burkholderiales; family Burkholderiaceae_B; genus Eoetvoesia; species Eoetvoesia caeni_A. The sequence continues at coordinate 2,021 of JBEBXF010000405.1, forward strand.
ACGGCAAAGTGTTCAGCGATGCCCAGGGCGAAGTGTCGCGCGGCATCGACGTCATCGAATTCGCTTGCGGCATTCCGCAACTGCTCAAGGGCGACTACACCGACCAGGTTTCCACCGGCATCGACAACTGGAGCCTGCGCCAGCCGCTGGGCGTGGTGGCGGGCATCACGCCCTTCAATTTCCCCTGCATGGTGCCTTGCTGGATGTTTCCCGTCGCCATCGCCGCCGGCAACTGCTTTGTGCTCAAGCCCAGCGAGCGCGACCCTTCGGCGGCGCTCTATATGGCGGATCTGCTCAAGCAGGCGGGGCTGCCGGACGGCGTTTTCAGCGTCGTGCAGGGCGACAAGGTTGCCGTCGACGCCCTGCTGGCCCATCCTGACGTCAAAGCCGTCAGCTTCGTGGGCTCGACACCTATCGCCCACTATATCTACGAGCAGGCCGCCCACTTCGGCAAACGGGTGCAGGCCCTGGGCGGCGCCAAGAACCATCTGGTCGTCATGCCCGACGCCGATCTCGAGCAAGCCGTCGACGCCCTCACAGGCGCCGCCTACGGCTCGGCCGGGGAACGCTGCATGGCCATTTCAGTGGCCGTCCTGGTGGGCGACGTCGGCGACAAGATCGTGCCCATGCTTGCCCAACGGGCAAAAAACCTGGTCGTCAAAAACGGCATGGAAAACGACGCCGAAATGGGCCCGCTCGTAAGCCGCCAATCGCTGGAGCGCGTCGAAAGCTATATTGAACTGGGCAAGGAAGAAGGCGCCGAGCTGGTCGTCGACGGCCGCGGCCTGAAGGTGTCCGGCCACGAAAACGGCTTTTTCACCGGCGGCACGCTGTTCGATCGCGTCACCCCGCAAATGCGCATCTATAAAGAGGAAATCTTCGGGCCGGTGCTGGCCTGCGTGCGGGTCAACGATTTCGCCACCGCCGTCGATCTCATCAACGCGCATGAATTCGGCAACGGCGTCTCGTGCTATACCCGCGACGGCCACATCGCGCGCGAGTTCGGCCGCCGCATCCAGGTGGGCATGGTCGGCATCAACGTGCCCATTCCCGTACCCATGGCCTGGCACGGCTTCGGCGGCTGGC
>JBEBXF010000406.1:0-3106 GCA_040391725.1 Eoetvoesiella caeni
TAATTGCTCGCGCAGCAGGACTTCGCGCTGGCGGTCCTCGAAGCGTTCTTTGGTCTGCTGGTCGATATCGTGGCTGATCTGCAGCACCTCGCCGAAGTGCACCAGGTAGGCCAGCACTTTGTCCAGGCGCTTGAGAAGATCGAAGGTTTCCAGGACGTCCTGTTTCTCGGTGGGCTTGAGATCCATGAAGCCGGTGACGAAGTCGGCCAGCACCGGCGCCGAAGTGATGTTCTGGGCGGTGGTGGCCAGTTCGGCCGGAGCCTGGGGCAGGAATTGCAGGATTTCGCCGGTGCGCATTTTAAGCTGCAGCATCCTGGCTTCGATCTCGGGGCTTTCGGTTTTGGGCTCATCGAAGGTCTTGACGCGCGCGACCATGTAGGGATAGCCGTCCAGGAATTCTTCGACGCGGAAGCGCTGCTCGCCCTGGCAGACGATATGGTGGGAGCCGTCGGGGGTGGTTACGTAGCGCAGGATGCTGGCCACCGTGCCCACGCGGTACATGGCGTCGTTGTCGGGTTCGTCCTTGTCGGACTCGCGCTGCAGCAGCACGCCGATCTGGCGTCCGGCGCGCGCGGCCTCCTGGGCGGCCAGCACCGAGCTTTCGCGGCCTATGCTGATTGGCACGACGAGTTGCGGAAACAGCACCAGATTGCGCACCGGGATGATGATGAGCGCGTCGTCGGGCAGGGGCGGGGACTGGGCGGCTCCGGCGGGATCGCTGGATTGGCCGGGCGGGTTGGCGGGTTCGGCGTTGGTGGTTTCGGGCGTCGTGGCGGTGTCAGGGTTTTTGGCTTGCATGACGTGACCTTGCTTGGCGTTACGCGAGTTTCAGCAAATTGAGCACCAGGCAGCCATGCGCCAGCCTGGATTCCTGGATCTGAAACTGCCCGGGAGGAAGTTCGATGCGGCGCTCGAAACGTCCGTAGGGGATTTCGATACGCCGCACGTGCGCCAGCGCGGGGGCGGGCATGGGCCGTTCGCCGACGATGCCCAGATGGCCGTTTTCAATGACGACCTTGACCTGCTCGGGCTCGACACCGGGCAAGGCGACCAGCACGGTTATCTGGTTTTGGGTGTCGAAGATGTCGACCGGAGGTTCCCAGGTGGGGCCTCGCGCGGGGCCCTGGGCCAGGCGGAAAAATTGGCGATGTAGACGGTCGGCCTGTTCCAGCATATTGACGGCCTCCGACCACATGGTGCTGGCCGGTTTGCGGTATGTCATGGATTGCATCCTTTTCATGTGGAGCCCGGGGGATGCCGTTGCCTGAAGAACACTGCCCGCATACCCTGGAGCGCCTTGCACGAACAATAGTAGGAGCAAAACCGATCCGTTGCAATCGGCCCGGCGGGTTCGTATACTTTGCCGGTCGGCCGCCATTGGCGCGGCGCCATTCCGTGTTGCCAGAGGCCTTCATGACTGCCCAGCTCAAAATCGATTTCGTCTCCGATGTTTCATGCCCCTGGTGCGCCATAGGGCTGAGTTCGCTGGAAAGCGCGCTGGGCCGGCTGGATGGCGACATCCAGGCCAGGCTGCATTTCCAGCCTTTCGAGCTCAATGCCCAAATGCCGGCGGGCGGCCAGGAAATCGTCGAGCACCTGGCCGAGAAATACGGCTCCACGCCAGAACAAATCGCCCAGACGCACGAAGCCATTCGCGCGCGCGGCGAAGGCGTGGGCTTTACCTTCGGGCCGCGCAGCCGTATCTACAACACGTTCGATGCGCATCGACTGCTGCACTGGGCCGAACTGGAAGGGCGCCAGGTCGAGCTCAAGCATGCCTTGTTCCAGGCTTACTTTACCGATGGCGAAGACCCCAGCTCGCACGATGTGCTGGTACGCCTGGCCGGCGAGGCGGGGCTGGATGCGGCACAGGCCCGGGAAATCCTGGCATCGGGCGCCTACGCCGCCGAGGTGCGCGAACGCGAGCAATTCTATCTGGATCACGGCATCAATTCGGTGCCGGCCATCATCATCAACGACAAGCATCTCATCCAGGGCGGGCAGCCGCCCGAAGTCTTCGAGCGCGCACTGCGCCAAATAGCCGGCTCCCAGGACGAGCAAGCCTGACGCCGCACCGTTTTCGGCGTCGAAGCGAAACCGGCAATAGCGGCGGCTTCGGCAAGCTGGCCGGCTAGCTGCCCGCCTGCCCCGCGTATTCGATGATCAATTGCGCCGAAGCCATGCCGTTCCAGACATTGCGATCCAGCCGGTAGGCCACGTCGACGTACTCGGGCAGCATTTCGGCATGGTTGAACCAGATGGCGTCGAAACGCTGGTGGCCGCGCTCCAGGCTCAGCTTCAGGTGCTTGTCCTTGAGCAGCCGCTGCTGGCGTACCGTGAACGTATCGCGGAATACCGGCGCGGGGAAGCCGGCGCCCCATACCTGTTGCTGCAATAGCAGGGCGACGTCGGCGTTGGCGTAGCCGCTTTCGAGCGAACCGTCGGTGGTGATGACGGGCTCGAAACTGACTTTGCCCGTGAGCTCCCTGACCGCGGCATCGAAGCCCTCGGTAAAGATGTCGTAGGCATCCTCGCGCAGCGTCAGTCCCGCGGCCATGGCGTGGCCGCCGAATTTCAGGATGATGCCCGGGTAACGTTTGGACACCAGATCGAGCACGTCGCGCAGATGCACATCGGGTATCGAACGGCCCGAGCCCCGCAGTTCGCCGCTGTCCGAGCGGGCGAAGGCCAGGGTGGGGCGCCAATAGGTTTCCTTCAGGCGCGAGGCGACCAGGCCGACCACGCCCTGGTGCCATTCGGGATGGTAGACGCATACCGAGGCCTTGATGACCGGATCGCCTTGTTCCAGGGACGCCAGGGCTTCCTCGCGCATGGTGGTCTCGATGCCGCGGCGCTGCTGGTTCATGTCGTCGAGTTCGCGGGCCAGCTTGAGGGCCAGGGTTTCGTCGTCGGTAACCAGGCAATTGATGCCCAGGCTCATGTCGGCCAGGCGCCCCGCGGCGTTGATGCGCGGCCCCAAAGCAAAGCCCAGGTCGAAGGCGTTGGCGGTGCGCGGCTCGCGGGCCGCCACGGCGAACAACGCACGCAGGCCGGCCAGCGTGCGCCCCGCGCGCATCTTCAGCAAGCCGTGGGTAACCAGCAGCCG
>JBEBXF010000407.1:0-3103 GCA_040391725.1 Eoetvoesiella caeni
GCCGTAGAACTCGGGCGAGGTGTCCAGGTTGTGGTTGTAGTAGTCCAGGCCGGCGTCTTTCAGTTGTTCCGCCTGTCCTTCCTTGAGCATGCCAAGGGTTACGCAGGTTTCCAGCCCCATGGCCTTGATGGCGCGCACCATTTCGGCCACGGCCTCGATGTGGTGTTCCTTGGGCGAGCGCCAGGCCGCGCCCATGCAAAAGCGCTGCGCGCCGCCCGCCTTGGCTTCGCGGGCCGCTTTCAGTACTTCCTCCAGTTCCATCAGGCGTTCCTTTTCCACGCCGGTGTCGTAGCGCGAGGATTGCGGGCAATAGGAACAATCTTCCGGACAGCCGCCGGTCTTGATGGACAGCAGGCTGGAAAGCTGGACGGCATTGGCTTCGTGATGCTGGCGATGCACGGTTTGCGCCCGATACAGCAGATCCAGCATCGGCAATTCGTATAGTTCGAGAATGGCTTCCACCGGCCAGCGGGCCAGCGTTGCGGGTTTCTTGCGGCTGATTTCAAGGGCGATGGTTTCGGACATGGCAGTGGCTTTGAATGAGGATTGCGCAAATAGTAGGAGCTTGGAGCCGGCCGTGCAAATGGATTGATGCCGGCAATTTGGCTGAACTTCAGGGAAGATCGGTGTTTATTCTTTTAAAATTCAGCATTTCTTGGGATTGTTGCCGGTTGTGCGGTGGATTCCCGGGTGAGGTGAACATGTATCAAAATGCAAAACCAGGGTGATGGATCAAGAAAGGACGGTTTTGTGCCGGCGTTGCATAACGGCTATGCGTCGGGCTTTTTGAGTTGGCCGTGTTTTTAGGGCTATGATCGAATCTTTATTTGTGGAGAAAGGCGGCAATGGAGCATTTCAAGCGGGACTTGACGATAGAGTGGGGTAATTGCGACGAAGCCGGCATCGTGTTTTATCCCAATTTTTTTCATTGGTTCGACAGCACTTATCAAGGCTTGTTGCGCAGCAAGGGCCTGAGCCAGCGCAAAATCCGCGCCCAGTTCGGCACGGTCACGCCCTTGGTCGATTGCGGCGCCACGTTCCGTTCGCCCGTTACCTATGACGACGTCATTACCATTGCCGCGGAAATCGAGTGGGTCGAGCGCCGCATGCGCGTCAACTACACCGTGACTTGCGGCGAACGCCTGGTTGCCACCGGCTTCGAGTTGCGAGCGTGGGCGCAGGTGGTGGGCGAGGGGCGCCTGAAAGGCGCGTCCATTCCCGACGAATTCAAGGCTTTCTTCAACTAAGCTGCCGCTATTGTGCAAGAGGCCGCGTCCGAGGCCATGACGGCGCGGGCGTCTTGCCGAGTCAAGAGACTGCTGGGCCGCGCTTGAAAGCGCGGGGGTTTCCTAAACGGTTTCGAAAGCCGCTTCCATGTGCAGCGGCTCCGCCTTTATGACCGCCATGAGATGGCGCGATTCGGGCAGCAGGTGCGAATAATAAAAACGCGCCGTCGTCAGCTTCGCGGCGAACCAGGCATCGTCATGGGCTTTCGGCTGGGCCGCCGCGGCTGCCTTCGCCCATAGAAAGGCCAGCACCACATGCCCCATCAACCTCAGGTAGTGCGTGCTGACCGCCAGCGACAAGTCCGTGCCGTTTTGCTTGCGCTCGCCGAGCAGCGCCGTGGCGGCGTTCAGATCTTGCAAAGCCGTGGCCAGCGGGTCGGAGAATTCCCGCATCCATGGGTCTGCGGGGCATGTGGACAGCCAGTTCTTGATCGTCGTATTCAGCAGTCCCAGCCGCCGGCCGTCGTCGGCCAGCACTTTGCGCTGCAGGAGATCTTGCGCCTGGATGCCGGTGGTGCCTTCGTAGATGGTGGTGATGCGGGCATCGCGCGCCAATTGCTCGATGCCGGTTTCCACGATGTAGCCGTGGCCGCCGTGGATCTGCAGGGCCAGGCTGACGGACTGCTGCGCGTTTTCGGTAATGAAGCCTTTGATCAATGGGGTCAGCAGGCTGATCAGGTCGGCCGTATCGTTGCGTGTTTGCGCATCGGGATGCCATTGCGCCACGTCCAGCAGCAGTGCCGTCCAATGCGTGAAGGCGCGCGCGCCCTCCGTCCAGGCTTTCTGGACAAGCAGCATGCGCTGCACGTCGGGGTGCTGGATAATGGGGCAGGGCTGCTGGCCCGAGGGCGAGCGCCCCTGGCGCCGTTCCCGGGCGTATTCCAGCGAGTTCTGCAGCGCGAGCTCGCTCAGCCCCAATGCCTGCAACCCCGAGAGCAGCCGGGCTTCGTTCATCATGGGGAACATGGCGCGCAACCCCTGATGGGGTTCGCCGACCAGCCAGCCCCGGGCCTGCTCGAAACGCATCGTGCAGGTCGCGCTGCCGTGCAAACCCATCTTGTGTTCGATGCCGTCGCACACGACCTGGTTCGGCGTGCCGTCCTCCAGCACCTTGGGCACCAGGAACAGGCTCAGCCCACGCGAACCGGCCGGGGCATCGGGCAGGCGAGCCAGCACCAGATGCATGATGTTTGGCGTGAGGTCTTGCTCGGCGCCGCTGGCGAAGATTTTGGCGCCGGTGACCAGGTAGGCGCCGTGCTCGGTCTCCACCGCCTTGGTCGTCAGCAGCCCGATGTCCGACCCCGCCTGGGGCTCGGTCATGCACATGGATGCAATGACCTGCCCGCTGGCCAGGCGGGGCAGCCATTGTCGGCGCAGGGTCTGGCTGGCCGAATGGCGCAGGCACGATGCCGCGCAGTGATTCACCGCTGCATACATGGCGAAGGCGTGGCTGCAGGTGGAAAGCATTTCGCCCACCAGGCTGAAGACCAAGCGGGGCAGGGCCTGCCCGCCGTCGTCCGCATCGGCGCACATGGAGGGCCAGCCCAGTTCGCGAAATTCGCCGTAGGCCTGGGCAAAACCGGGCGGCGTCGTTACCGCTCCGTTGTGCCATTGGCAGCCTATCTGGTCGGCGCCGGCGTTCAACGGCAGGATTTCCTCGGCGGCGAACCTGCCGGCTTCGGCGGCGATCTGGCCGATGGTTTCGGTATCGATGCCGGTGTGGCAGGGCAAGGCGTTCAGCATGCCCTGCGCGTCGAACATCTCGTGCAGGATGAACTCCAGATCCCGCAAGGGGGGGCGGGACTGCAGCATGGATC
>JBEBXF010000408.1:0-3097 GCA_040391725.1 Eoetvoesiella caeni
TCAGCGGGCAAATCTGCTTCTCGCTGACACGCGTCCTGGTTTCCAGGAAGAACATGGACGCCTTCCTCAAGGCCTTCGTGGCCGCGGTGGAAGCCGTCAATGTCGGCGACCCCGCCAAACCCGAAACACAGATAGGGCCGCTGGCCACCCGGCGCCAGTTCGATCGCGTCATGGGCTATATCGACAAGGGCGTCAAGGAAGGCGCCGTGCTGAAAACCGGCGGCAAGGCCGTCGACACGCAGGAGCGCGGCTATTATGTGCAGCCCACGGTGTTCGCCAACGTGGATCCCGGCATGACCATTGCCCGCGAGGAAATCTTCGGCCCGGTCGTCTGCGTCATTCCCTACGAGGACGAGGAAGACGCCATCCGCATCGCCAACGACTCCAGCTACGGGCTTAGCGGCGCCATCTTCACGCAGGATGCCGAGCGCGGCTACAAGGTGGCGCGGCGCATCCGCACCGGCAATGTATCGGTGAACGGGCTGGTGGTGGATCCGGGCATTCCTTTCGGCGGCTACAAGCAATCGGGCGTCGGCCGCCAGGGCGGCGTGGAAGGCCTGAAGGCCTACCTGGAATGCAAGGCCGTCTATATGCCGGCCTGAGCCAAATAACAGGGTGGGCGAAAAACAAAACCAAAGCCCGCCTCTTGCAACACATGGAGACAAACACATGACTGTTCAAAACATCGCAATTCAAGGCGGCATCCAGCAACCGTCAGGAACCGGCATCTCGAAAGCCAATCAGCGCATGCTGCTCTCGTGCTTCCTGGGCACCACCATCGAATGGTACGACTTCCTGATCTACGGGTTCCTGGCGCCGCTGGTCTTCAACAAGCTGTTCTTCCCCGAATACAGCTCCTTCGCGGGGACGATCGCCGTCTTCGGCATCTTCGCCGTCGGCTTTGCCGCCCGCCCACTGGGCGGCATGTTCTTCGGCCACTTCGGCGACCGGCTGGGCCGCAAGCCCATCCTCATTGCCACGCTGACCCTCATGGGCGTCAGCACGACCGCCATCGGCTTTACGCCCACCCATCTGCAGATCGGCATCGCCGCTCCCGTCATTCTCGTCATCCTGCGCTTCCTGCAGGGCTTCGCCCTTGGCGGCGAATCGGCGACCGGGCCGCTGCTGGCAACCGAAAGCGCCCCCGACGGCAAGCGGGGACTGTTCGCGGCCTTCGTGCAATCGGGCGCGGCGGCGGGCACGGTGCTCGGCGCCCTGGCCGCCTTCGCCGTAGCCATACTGCCCAACGAGCAATTGCTGTCCTGGGGCTGGCGCATTCCCTTCATCGCCAGCGCCATCATTTTCGCCATCGGCTTCTATGTGCGCCTGAAGGTCGAAGAATCGCCGGTATTCCTGGCCGCCATCAAGGACACCGCCCCGGAAAAAATCCCCCTGGCCAAGGTGTTCCGCCACCAGAAGCGCCCCACCCTGGTCGTGCTGCTATGCGCCATGGCCGAGTCCTCGACGTTCTACTTCACGTCCATATTCGGCCTGTCCTACGGCGTTTCCACCCTGCATCTGGATCGCGGTACGCTGCTGGCCGGCGTGGTCATCGGCAATGTCGTCGGCATCGCCACCAACCCGCTGTTCGGCTGCCTTTCCGACAAGATCGGCCGCAAGCCGCTGGTCTTCGGCTCGTATGCCCTGTCGGCGCTGTATGTCCTGTTCATTTTCTTTCCGCTGCTGGCCACCGCCAACCACGCCGTCATCCTCATCGCCATGGCCATCCCGGGCGCCATCCTGCAGCCCATGTCCCTGGCCGTGACCGGCAGCTTCTATCCGGAGCAGTTCAACGACGCCAAGCTCAGGCTCAGCGGGGTTTCGGTGGGCCGGCAGTTCGGCACCATTCTCGGCGGCGGGCTCATGCCCATGATCGCCACCGCCCTGCTGGCATTCGGCGGCGGCGCCCTGACCTGGGCCGTCGCCTATTTCGTGCTGATCTGCATCGTGGCCTGCGGCGCCGTGTTCAGCACCCGCGAAACCTCGCGCGGCACGCTGCAATAGCCGCTTCGGCGGACGCATGCCCTGGGAGCGGCGACGCCTTGCCAGCACAAGGCGGCCTTTCCTTCCATGGAAAAGCCGCCAGCCCGCCATCAATGCTGCAATTGCGCCAGGGAATCGGGCGCCGAATCCGCCGACACCATGTTGCGGCGGCCAAACGATACGGTGACGGCGGCCAGGAACAGCGCTACCGCCAGGGCGAAGAAGGTGTATTTCGGCGCGGGATGAATGCTGTGCAGAACCCCGATCAGGAACGGCCCCAATATTCCCCCCACCCGGTTCAGCGCAATGGCCACGCCAACCCCCGTGCCCCTCACCTCGGTCTGGTAGGACATGGCCTGGAAGTTGTTCAGCACGGCCTGCGCCCCGAACAGGAAAAATCCCGTTGCCGCGACCAGCCCGATGATGACCCACTGGCTTGAATACATGCCAAGGCAGATCATCGCAACCCCGGCAAACACATAGCCGACGGCCATTGAAATTGCGCGGCTGTTGATGCGATCCGCGAGCCAGGCGCAAGCCAGGGCGCCGAACAGCGCGGCCACCATGACGAGCGCCCCGTAGGCAAAACCCGAAGATATGCCCGCGCCTTTCTGGATCACCAGGGTCGGCAGCCATCCGGTAAGGCCATGCACGCAGAACAAGCCAAGAAAACCCGCCACCCAGCTGATGACCGTCCGGCGCCGATAAACCGGCGACAAAAGCACGGAAACCGATGCGGCCTGGCTGCTGGGCTTAGGCATTTCGAACTCGGCGGCCGCGTACAGGCCGGAGCGCTCGGGCCGCAGCCTGGATAGCAATTGCCGCACGCGCTCCGTATCTCCGCGCAGGGCCAGATACCGGATCGACTCGGGAAACCAGGCCTGCGCGGCCATGGACACGATAAGGCACAAGACGCCGACGACGTAGATCCATTCCCAGCCGTATCGCTGGCCCAGCGCGATGCCGATGACGCCGGCAAAGATTCCGCCCAGCGAAAACCCGACGATGAACACCAGAGTCGTGTAGATATTTTGGAATTTTTTAGGCGCCATCTCATTGATTTATGTAAAAACCAACTGCGTTATAATACCCAGCGACATACACAGGTTAAGCA
>JBEBXF010000409.1:0-3045 GCA_040391725.1 Eoetvoesiella caeni
GCGCGGACTTGCCGCCCAGCAGTTCGATCAGGCCGTCGTAGCGGCCGCCGCCGCAGACCGTTCCCTGCGCGCCAAGCTGGTCGGTGACCCACTCGAACACCGTCAGATTGTAGTAATCCAGGCCCCGGACCAGGCGGGGATTCAGGCTGTAGGCGATGCCGGCGTCGTCCAGGCGCCGGCGCACGCCGTCGAAATGCGCCAGCGACTCGGCGCCCAGGAAATCGAACAGGCGGGGCGCGTTATCGGCCATTTCCTGCATGGCCGGATTCTTGGTATCCAGCACCCGCAGCGGATTGGCATACATGCGGCGCAAGGCTTCTTCGTCCAGCACGGCCTTGTTCTGCTCCAGGTAGGCGATAAGCGCGTCGCGATGCGCCGCGCGCTCGGCGGCCTGGCCCAGGGAGTTCAGTTCGAGGCGGATATGCTGCAGCCCGAGGATCTGCCACAGCCGCCCCAGCATGACGATGAGCTCGGCATCGATGTCGGGGCCGGCAAAGCCCAGGGCCTCGACGTCGATCTGATGGAACTGGCGGTACCGCCCGCGCTGCGGCTTTTCGTGGCGAAACACCGGCCCCATGGCGTAGACCCGCTGCGGACGGTCGTACAAGATGTTGTTTTCGATGGTGGCCCGCACGATGCCCGCGGTGAATTCGGGCCGCATGGTCAAATGCTCGTTATTGAGCGCGTCCGTGAACGAATACATTTCTTTTTCGACGATGTCGGTGACTTCGCCGATGCCGCGCGTGAACAGGCGCGTATGCTCGAGAACCGGGGTGCGCATATTGCGATAGCCGTACGCGGCCAGCCACTGGCGCACGGTATGCTCCAGTTGCTCCCATTGCGCGCTGCTATCGGGTAGGACGTCCTTCATGCCTGTTATGGCATGAACCTTTTTAAACGACTGCGTCATAAATACTCTATTTTGAATTCGGTGATTGCCTTGCGCTCAGCCGGTTCCAGCCCCAACGCGATCTCCTTGATACGGGTTGACAGGCGCTAATACGAGCCCGAGCCCCCGTAGCGCTTCTGGACATAGTTTTCGACAATGGCCTGGAACTCGACGGCAATGGTATCGCCCTTCAGCGTGACCGTGCGCTCGCCGTCGATGTAGACCGGGGCCGAGGGAACCTCGCCCGTGCCGGGCAGGCTGATGCCGATGTCGGCATGGCGGCTTTCGCCCGGCCCGTTGACCACACAGCCCATGACGGCCACGTTCATGTTCTCGACCCCAGGATAGGATTCCTTCCAGACGGGCATTTGCTGGCGCAGATAGGTCTGGATGCTGTCGGCCAGCTCCTGGAAAACCGTGCTGCTGGTGCGCCCGCAGCCGGGGCAGGCGACCACCATGGGCGTAAACGCGCGCAACCCCATGGTTTGCAGGATTTCCTGGGCCACCACGACCTCACGCGAGCGGTCGCCGCCCGGTTCGGGCGTAAGCGAAATGCGGATGGTGTCGCCTATGCCCTGCTGCAGCAGGACGGACAGCGCCGCCGTGGACGCGACGATGCCCTTGCTGCCCATGCCGGCCTCGGTCAGCCCCAGGTGCAACGGATAGTCGCAGCGCGAAGAAAGGTCTTGATAGACGGTGATGAGGTCTTGCACATGGCTGACCTTGCAGGACAGCACAATGGCATTGGGTGAAAGCCCGAGCTCTTCGGCGCGCCGGGCATTGCTGATGGCCGACACGACCAGCGCGTCGCGCATGACGGCCTGCGCCGTCCAGGGATCGGCGCGGCGGCTGTTTTCGTCCATCATGCGGGCCATGAGCTCGTGATCGAGACTGCCCCAATTGACGCCGATGCGCACCGCCTTTTCGTAGCGGCAAGCGATTTCGATCATTTGCGCGAAATTGTCGTCGCGCTTTTTGCCGCCGCCCATATTGCCCGGATTGATGCGGTATTTGGACAAGGCCTGGGCGCACCCGGGAAACTGCGAAAGCAGCTTATGTCCGTTGTAGTGGAAATCGCCCACCAGCGGAACCGAAACGCCCATGCGATCCAGCCGCTCGCGAATGGCGGGAACCTCGCGCGCCGCTTCGGGCGTGTTGACGGTAATGCGCACCATTTCGGAGCCGGCCAGCGCCAGGGCCCTGACCTGCTCGGCCGTGGCCACCGGGTCGGCGGTATCGGTGTTGGTCATGGACTGGACGACGACCGGCGCGCCGCCGCCGATCCGCACCTCGCGGGAACCCCACCGCACCGATACCGGGCGGGTGTCGCGCCGCGGCGCGGCGCCTACCGAAAGCGCCGCCGAGCCGGCTGTTGCCACATTGAGAGTCTGGGTCATTGTTTAAGCGATTTCAACCAGTCGAAGATCAACCACGAGTCGGGCACCCAGCCACGTTCGATGGCATAGAAGCCCGCCACGATCAGAAGCACGACAATGACGACCAGCCAGCCCCAGGACGAGCGCTGGCCCAGGTCGGACTGCATGGCCATGTCGGAGGACGACAAGGCTGCGGAAGGCAGAACAATAGGCTGCACGCCCGGAATGCCGACCTCGCGCTCGAGCATGACGATGAGCGAATCGACGTCGGCCTCGAGCAGGCGCCCATAATTTTTGACCAGCCCGCGCAGGGGAACGCCCGTTGGCAGAAGCTCCCACTGCTCGGCCTCGAGGGCCTCGAGCTGGCGCACGGAATACTTGAGACGCGCGGAAACCTCGGCCACAGAAAGCTGCTTTGCCCGGCGCAACGCCCTGAGTGTGGCGCCCAGGCTCTGAGTCGCAGACGTTGCCGCAACGCCTTCAGTTTCTTTGGTCAAGGATTGACTCATTCGCGCTCCTGATTGATGACGATGGTGCCCCGATTGGGCAGCCGTTCGTGAATGCGCGTGCGATCCTTGACGTCGCCGGCAAGTTGCCCGCACGCGGCGGCGATGTCGTCGCCGCGCGTCTTGCGCACCGTGGTGACCACGCCGGCGTCCATGAGGCGTTGCGCAAACAACCGCACACGTGCAGCCGGCGAACGCTTCAGGCCCGACTGCGGAAAAGGATTGAACGGTATCAAATTAAACTTGCAACGCACCTGTTTTGCAATAGCAATCA
>JBEBXF010000410.1:0-3042 GCA_040391725.1 Eoetvoesiella caeni
CGGGCGTTTCGGGGTACTGGAACGCGACCGGGCCGTCGGGTTCGCCTTTCAGGAACTGCTGAACATACGGGTCTTGCGACGCCGACAGCGTTTCGGGCGTGCCCGAGGCGGCCAGCTTGCCCTGCCCGACCAGATACACCCGGTCGGCAATGGCGAAAGATTCCTGGACGTCGTGGGTGATCAGCACCGACGCGCAGCCCAGGCGATCAGCCAGGTTGCGGATCAGATTGGCGGTGATGCCCAGCGAGATCGGGTCCAGCCCGGCGAACGGCTCGTCGTACAGAATGAGTTCGGGTTCCAGCACGACGGCGCGGGCGAGCGCCACGCGGCGCGCCATGCCGCCAGAGATTTCGGACACCTTCAGGTGCGCGGCGGCGCGCAGGCCAACCGCGTCAAGTTTGTCCAGCACGCGGTCGGTGACGTCGGCTTCGGTCAACTTGGTGTGTTCACGCAGCGGAAACGCCACGTTTTCGAAGACGTTCAGGTCGGTGAACAGCGCGCCCTGCTGGAACAGCACGCCCATGCGCTTGCGCAGGGATTGCAGTTCGTCGGGCGTGGCGCGGGCGATGTCCTGCCCAAACGCGATCACCTGGCCCTGCTGGGCGACGAGCTGGCCGGTGGCCGCACGCAACAGCGTGGTCTTGCCCGAGCCAGAGCCGCCCATGATGGCGACCACCTGGCCCGCGCGCACGTCCATGGATATGTCGCGCAACACGGTGAAATCACCGTAGCCGAGCGCCACACCGTCCAGGCGCAGGGCAAATTCCGGGGTGCTGCTTGATTGAGCGGGCATGGGCAACGAAAGGGTGTTTCGGTGGCGGAGCTTGCCCTGTTGCCTTGCAGGCTCGCGAGACGGAAAACCGATGCGGCGGGGCAAGACAGGCGGCTGCGGGAAGCGCCCGGTTACTCAGGTGCCGGGGCCAAGGCGGACTCGGGCTCCCAGCGGCGAGGCGCCATTGTAGCCCGACGCTTTGCAATCACAACGCGACAGGCCGCCGGTGGAACAGTGTTTTCGGCATCAGGGACAATCCGGCCGGCCCCGATCAGCCGTGATGCGCCCATATCCACCCATATCCACCCCTATCCGCCCAGATCCGCGCCGTGGGCGCGCCAGGGCGAGGGGGCTGCGGCCAGAGATCGAGCCCCTAGCGGCGCGTTTGCGCGGCCTGGGTTTCCCGGGCCAGACGCTGGATCAGGTTCGCCGTGGATTCGCGCCGGGCCAGCGGTGCGCCCTGGCCCGCCCACAGGGACAGTACGTTGATATTGGCCGCCTTGCCGCCCGCCGTGCGCATGGGCCGCGTCAGGGCGTTCTGCAAGGGATACGGCAGGATATCGCCGGCGATGGCGTCGGCGTCGCGCATGAAGGCGTTGGCTATCCCCCGCGCCGGCCGGCCGGAAAATGCCCGGGTCAGGCGGGATTGCTCGGACCGGGACGCCGGCAGCACCGCCTTATAGGCGTCGATGATGCCGCACACGTCTGTCGTCAGGAAGGCCGTCCCCATTTCCGCGGCCTCTGCGCCCAGCGCCAGCGCCGCGGCGATGCCGCGGCCGTCCATGATGCCGCCCGAGGCAATCACCGGTATCGATACCGCATCCGCCACTTGGGGCACCAGCGCCATGGTGCCGATCAGGGATTGCTCGAATTCATCCAGGAAGGTGCCACGGTGCCCGCCGGCTTCCGCGCCCTGGGCCACGACGGCATCCACGCCGTCCTGCTCCAGCGCCACCGCTTCGCGCACGGTCGTGGCGGTGCCGATGGTCAAGATGCCCAATTCCCGGCAGCGCGCCAGCACGTCCGGCGCAATGCGGCCAAAGGTGAAGCTGAACACCGCCGGGCGCAGCCGCAGGATGGCGTCGATCTGGCCGGGCAGCGGGTCGGCTTGCGGGCCGGGCATGGCCGGGGCCGGCAGCCCCAGCTGTTCGTGGTAGCGGGCCACCAGCGCCAGCATCCGGCTGGCGTCGCCCTGCATCGGCACGTCCGGCACCGACGCGAACAGGTTGATGGCGAACGGACGCGCGGTGCGGGCGCGGATGCCGTCCACGGCGGCTTCGATCTGCTCGGCGGTCAGGTAAGCCGCCCCGAGCGATCCCAAGGCCCCCGCTTTCGATGCTTCAGACACCAGCTCCACCGTCGTGGCGCCGCCCGCCATGGGCGCCTGGATGATGGGGTGGTCCAGCTTCAGAAGATCAAGCAATCGGGTGGCCATGGGAAGACTCCTCGTGGTTATTGAAGCTGGATGTTTCCAGCCTTGATGACGTGGGCCCACTTCTCGGTTTCGCTCTTGATGAAAGCCGCGAATTCCTCGGGCGTGCCGCCGCCGGCCTGGCTGCCGGTGTCGGCGATGGCTTTTTGCACATCCGGCTCTTTCAGAATCCGGTTGAACTCGCTGTTCAGGCGGGCAATGATCGGCGCGGGCGTACCGGCCGGGGCGACGATGCCCTGCCAGTTGTATGACTCAAAGCCGGGCAAGCCGGATTCCGCCATCGTCGGCACGTCGGGCAACACGGCCAGACGCTTGGCGGACGTGACGGCAATGGGGTGGATCTTGGCGCCCTGGATGGCCGGCAGCGCCGAGTAGCCCATTTCGAACATCATCGAGATGTGGCCGCCCATCAGGTCGGTTGCGGCCAGGCTGCCGCCCTTGTACGGCACGTGCACGATATCGATCTTGGCCTGCTCACGGAACATTTCGCCCGACAGGTGATGCGCGCCGCCCACGCCCGACGAGCCAAACGACAGCTTGTTCGGTTCCTTCTTGGCCAGCGCGATCAGGTCGGCCAGCGTCTTGACCGGCAGCTCGTTGTTCACGCTTAGCACTAGCGGGCTGTTCTCGATCAGGATGATCGGGGCCAGGTCCTTTTGCGGGTTGTACGGCATTTCCTTCATCAGCGACGGGTTCACCGCCATGGGGGCCAGGTTGCCCGTGCCGATGGTGTAGCCGTCAGGCGCCGCCTTCGCGATCAGGTTGGTGCCGACCACGCCGCCTGCGCCCGCCTTGTTCTCGACCACGATGGGCTGGCCCAGCGATTCGCCCAGCTTGC
>JBEBXF010000411.1:0-3041 GCA_040391725.1 Eoetvoesiella caeni
GCCGGGGCGTCAAGGTATTGCTCGACGAAGCCGATTTCGTCGTCAACCCGGGCGAGCGCGTGGGGATAGTAGGCAAGAACGGAGCCGGCAAGTCCACGCTCTTTGCGCTGTTGCAGGGCCGGCTCGACGCCGACGCCGGCACGCTGGATATCCCTGCCTCGTGGCGCATCGCCAGCGTGGAACAGGAAATCAGCGACAACACGCTGGCCGCCCGCGAATTCGTCATCGACGGCGACACGCATCTGCGCGCGCTGCAAGCGCAACGCGCCGCCACGCCTGGCCACGATGGACACCGAATAGCGGAACTCGAAGCAGCCCTGGTGGAAGCCGATGCCTGGAGCGCGCCGTCGCGCGCCGAGCAATTGCTGGCCGGCCTGGGCTTCGCCCCCGACCAATGGATGAATCCGGTCAGCAGCTTCTCGGGCGGTTGGCAGATGCGCCTGGCGCTGGCGCGGGCCCTCATGGCCCCCTCCGAACTCTTGCTGCTGGACGAACCCACCAACCACCTGGACCTTGACGCCATGCTCTGGCTCGAGCGATGGCTGGGCGCCTACGAGGGAACCGTGCTGCTCATTTCGCACGACACCGAGTTCCTCGACGCCGTCGCCAGGGTCATCCTGCACTTCGACCAGGGCAAGCTGATACGCTACCGCGGCGGCCACCAGGACTTTCTGATGCAGCGCGCCGAGCGCCTGCGCCAGACCAGGCTGGCCTGGGAGAAGCAGACCCGAGAAACGGCCCGCCTGCAAAGCTTCATCGACCGTTTCAAGGCCAAGGCCACCAAAGCCAAGCAGGCGCAAAGCCGGGTCAAGGCCCTGGCCCGCATGGAAGCGCTGGCGCCCCTGCAGGTCGAAGCCGGCATCGACATTCGCATCCCCGAACCGCAAAGCATGCCCGACCCACTGCTGGTGCTGGACACGGTAAGCACCGGATACACGCTGGCCGACGGCATGGCCCGCCCTATTCTCAAGGACGTTACGCTCATGGTCCGGGGCGGCGCGCGCATCGGCGTGCTGGGTGTCAATGGCGCGGGAAAAAGCACGCTGATCAAGACCCTCGCGAACGAACTGGCCCCGCTGGACGGAGAACGCCGGGCCTCCAAAGGCCTGGAAATCGGCTACTTCGCCCAGCAACAGCTGGACATGCTGGATCCGGAATCGACGCCGCTGCAGCATCTTGCCCGCCTGGCCCCGCAATCGCGCGAACAGGACCTGCGCAACTACCTGGGCGGATTCGGCTTCAGCGGAGACACGGTCAACGGCCCGGTCGCCCCGATGTCGGGTGGCGAAAAGGCCCGCCTGGCCCTGTCGCTGATCGTCTGGCAAAAACCCAATCTGCTGCTGCTGGACGAGCCCAGCAACCATCTGGACGTGGACACCCGCGAAGCCCTGGCCACGGCATTGGCCGAGTTCCCGGGCAGCGTCCTGCTGGTCTCGCACGACCGCCATCTGCTGCGCACCACGGTGGACGATTTCTGGATCGTGGCCGACGGCCATGTCATGGAATTCGATGGCGATTTGGAAGACTATCGCGACTGGCTGGCGGCACGCGGCGCCAATGCCAGGGCCCAGGCCCGCGGCGAAGCGTCCCTTGATGCGGCGGAAAACCCGGTGGACCGCAGAACTCAGCGCCGCCAGGAAGCCGAGGAGCGCCAGCGCCTGGCGGGTCTGCGCAAACCGCTGGAAAGCAGGCTGAAGAAGGTCGAGTCCGATATGGACAAGGCCCAGGCGCGCCTGAAGGAACTGGATGCGCTGATCGCCGACCCCGGCTTCTACGCCGACGAACGCCGCCAAGAGCGGCTGCAGGCACTGGCCGAGCACGGCGACCTGAGCAAGCAGGCCGGCCTGCTCGAAGAGCAATGGCTGGAACTCCAGGAGCAACTGGAAGAGCTGGTCAGGACCGAGTGATCCGGGTTCGTATCGGGCGCCGGCTCAGCCGACGGTGATTTCCAGCTTGGCGATGCCCAGCGCCAGGGTCTTGGTGCCCGCGTCGCGGAACTGGATCTGCGCCTGGGCATCCGTGCCCGCGCCGCTCAGGCCGATTATCGTACCCTCGCCGAACTTGGCATGCCGAACCCCCTGCCCGATGCGGAAATGCTTGTCGCCCACCAAGACCCCGCTGGCCATGCTGCGCGCCTGCCTTGGCGCCGCAACGCCCGTGGAAGGACGTCCATAGGCATCGCCGCGTCGGTAGGCGCCCGCCGCCGGCCAGGCGCCGCTTGAAGCAAGACGGTTGCCTTCCTTGGGGGTCAGCCACTTGAGATGCTCTTCGGGAATCTCATCCAGAAAGCGCGAACGCATGGCATAGCGGGTTTGCCCATGCAGCATCCTGCTTTGGGCCAGGGTCAGGTACAGGCGGCTGCGCGCGCGGGTAATGGCCACATACATCAACCGCCGTTCTTCTTCCAGCCCCGCCGCTTCGATCAGGCTGTTCTCGTGCGGGAACAGACCCTCTTCGACGCCGGTGATGAACACTGTATCGAATTCCAGCCCCTTGGCCGCATGCACGGTCATCAATTGCACCGCATCCTGCCCCGCCTGGGCCTGGTTGTCGCCGGCCTCCAGCGAAGCATGGGAAAGAAAGGCACCCAGCGGCGACATCTGGGGCAGTGAGTCGAACACGCCGCCGGAAGCATCATCCGCAAGCGCATCGCCGGGCTGCCCGGCGGCATCGGACATCACGACGCGCCCAGCAGGCAGACCCTCGAAGTTCTCCTCCGCCTCGAACACCGCGGCGGCATTGACCAGTTCCTGCAGGTTTTCGAGCCGGTCGGCGCCCTCTTTTTCGCCCTGGTAAAAGGTACGAAGGCCGCTGTGATGAACGACGTGCTCGACGAGTTCCGGCAAGGACAGGACCTGGGCCTCGTGCGCCATTTGCTGGATAAGCTCGGCGAACTTGAGCAGATTGGCGCCTCCCTTGCCCGACATCAACGGCACGGCCTTGTACAGGCTGGTATTGCCCTGGCGCGCCAGGTCGGACAGTTGCTCCAGCGTGCGCGCGCCTATGCCGCGCGCCGGAAAATTGACGACGCGCAGCCACGA
>JBEBXF010000412.1:0-3022 GCA_040391725.1 Eoetvoesiella caeni
CCCGACGTGGCGATGGCGCAGTCCGTGAGGGTCAGGGGAAAGCCCGACGAGGCGTGGCCGGGCGTTTCGATATCCAGGGCCCACTGCTCGCCTTGCGGATTCCGGCCCTTGGCTTTCAGTTCGCCGCCCAGCTCCACCAGGTAATGTTCGGCGCCGTGCTCGTCCAGCACGCGGGCGATTTCATCCGCGCCGTAGCCCTTGGCAATGGACGACAGGTCGAATTGCACGCCGCCGGGCTGCCAGACGCCGCGCAATGGCTCGTTCAGGGCGGTGCGGCGCCAGCCGGCCGTGGATAGTGCCGCGGCAATTTCTGCTTGCGCAGGAGGTTCCTGCACGGGGCCTTTGGGCCCGAACCCCCACAGGTCGGTCAGGCGGCCCATGGTCGGATCGTAGGCGCCGCCGGACTGTTCGGCGATCTGCAGGGCGCGCCCCAAGACATGGAAGAACTCCGCCGGTATTTGATACCAGCCCGGTTCGGCCCGGTTCAACGTGCTGATCACGCTGTCCGGCTCCCAGGTGCTCATCTGATCGACGACGCGATCCAGCGCGGCCTGGATCGCTTGATGTAGAGGCAGGGAATGGGTTTCGGCGGGCGTGCCGGCCAGCGCCTTGTCGGAGTCTGGGGCACCGGCGCCGGGGGCGTCGTCAAGGCTGGACTCGCGGGCGCTGGGTGTTGCGCCGGCTGAGCCGTTTTCGGGCGGGGCTTCGTGCGGAATCGCGTATTGGACCGCCCAGGTCGTGCCCATGCTCTCGCCCCGCAATTGCGCGTAGGCGCGGGCGCGGCCATGGTGGCCGGGCCGAAGCGCTGGGGCGGGGGAGGCCGCCCGGTCTGCGGTGCCGTCTGGCCGGTTCATGTTTCCGCCGCCCTCAGGGAAGTGGCCGCCTCGAGCCTCGATGGCTTATTGCGGCAGGACTTCCAGCGTGGCCGAGTACAGCAGAGAGCGCTTGCTGGCTTGCGGCAAAGATGTCTTCTTGTCTTCGCTGGTGATGTGCAGCCAGTATTGGCCGGGCTGCGGCCATTTCACTTCGAACTCGCCCTTGTCGTTGGTGGTGAGCTTGATGGTGTTCAGCGTGTCGCGGTAGCGGCTGCCGCCGGGCACGATCTCGACGGGAATCTGGGCGGCGGGCTTGCCATCGATGGTGGCGATGAACTTGGCTTTCTCGCCCGCGAACAGATCGTTGGGGTGGGTAACGGGGATCAGGCTGATGCCCTGGTCGATTTTGCCGATGGCGGTGGGCTTGCCCTTGGTGACGAAGGTCTCGACGCGGCTCACGCGTTCCTGCACTTCGAGCCCTTCGGCCTTGGCCGGCACTTTCTTGGCCAGGTCGGCGGCCGGGCCGAACCAGCGCTTCATTTTGCCGTCTTCCTTCCAGCGCGCGGTGGCGCCCTGACTGGCCAGGGCGATGCGGTAGGTGCCGTCCGTGGTCAGGTGGACGTCGAAGCCGCTGCGCAGCTCGCCGCTGAATTTGTTTTCCGCTTCGACCTGCTTGCCGTCGGGGCCGGTGATCTGCAGGGCGCTCAGGTTCATGGGCCGATGATTGAAGTAGAACTTGTCGTTGCCGACGGCCGCGTCCACAGTGACCCAGCCTTCGTCGCCCGATAGGACGGTGGAGGAGGGAACGATCCAGATATCGTGGGCTTGCGCGGCGACGGGCAAAAGAAAAGCCAGGGCCAGCAGGGGGGAGGCGAAACGTTTCATAAAGCAGGTCTCCAAAAAAGCATTGAAGGCGGCGGGCTTGCCCGCAACCGGGTGTTGAGCGGCGGCTCCTGGGGGAGCCTGACTGGAATTGCGGCGGCCCGGTCCTGGCGACGCCGGGTTTGCTGGCTGCTTACTGGGCCACCTTGACTTCGACGGCGCCCAGCTCGTGCTGGCCCTGGACGGTTTGTGTCTCGGCCTTGGTGGGCGGCCAGGCCAGGGGCAGGCGCAGCAATTCGCGTCCGCCTTTTTCGCGCGCCGCCTCGATCGAAAGCTCGTAGTCGCCTGCGGGCAGCCCGGCCAGCTGCTTGCTGTCGACGCGTATGGTTTGGACTCCCGCCGCGCGGGTGGCGCCGCTTACGCCGTCAGCCGGCGCGCCCTGGCTGCGCCCGCTGACCCGCCACCATTGGCGCAGATCCTTGAGGTATTTCTTGCCCTCTTCATTCTTGGCGTTCTTTTGTTCGTACCAGACGGTGATGTCGCGCACGGTTTTCTTGTCGGCGCTTTCCAGCCAGACCGCCAGATAGGGACGGTGGTATTCGGTCGCATCGATGCGCGGTATGGTGACCTGGATGGTCATTTCCGCCGCCTGGGCGCCGGCGCCGGAGATGCCGGCCAGGGCGCATGCGAGGGTGGTCTTGAGCAGATGTTTCATGATTAGTGGCTAAAAAGTATCAGCAGGACGGCGGGAAAGACCAGGCCCAGGCCCACCATGGGCCAGGTCGAGATCCGGTTCTTGGAATGCAACTTCAGCAGCAGCAGGCCGGTCAGCCCGAAAATCAGGCAGGCCACCGCGAAAATATCGATGAACCAGCTCCAGACCACGCCGGTATCCCGGCCTTTATGCAGGTCGTTCAGGTAGGCGATCCAGCCTCGGCTGCTGTGTTCGTATTCGACCTCGCCGCTGGCCCGGTCGATGGAAAGCCAGGCGTCGCCGCCGGGCTCGGGCAGCGATACGTAGACGTCGTCGGCCGAGAACTCGGCCGGCCGGCCGTGTATGCGAATGCCCAACTGCTGGTCGAGCCAGGTTTCGGCGGCGGCGGGCAGCCCGCCCTTTTTGGCCGAGGTCGGCGGCGGCAGTTCCTCCAGCAGGTTCCGGGGCATGGAGGCGTGGCGGGTAACGACCGAAGGCGTGCTCTCGAATAGCGCGGCGTTGTTCAGGGTAAGGCCGGTGGCCGCGAACAGGATAAGGCCGATCAGGCTCAAGGCGGAGCTCATCCAGTGCCATTGATGCAGGGTTTTAAGCCAATAAGTGCGGCGGCGAACCGAGGGCGAAGGCTTCATTACAAATTACAGATTGCTGAATAAGGTAAAGGTGGCGGCTG